>JAJRQE010000048.1 GCA_024280415.1 Spirochaetota bacterium
GGTCTAAGGGAGAAAATGGGCTATTCAAATGTTCCAAAACCATTAAAAGGAGCAGCAATCATCATGCTGGTTACCGGAGTCCTGGCCATGTCCTTTATGGGTTTTTCCGGCATGATCAGTATGTAATGAGGCTATCTGTTATTCAAATAAAAGGGAGATAATATGGTAGAAGGTTTTTTGGCAGTTGGAGTAACAACTTCAATTTTTGTAGTTCTTTCTGCCGTTCTGCTTGTGGCTGAAAAGTACCTTGCAGACTACGGTGATTGTGTTATCACTATCAATGATGGATCTTCTGTTCTTGAGCAGAAAGGGGGTTCTTCTCTTCTATCGGCTCTGATCGAAAATAAAGTATTTATCCCGTCAGCCTGTGGAGGGAAAGGTTCCTGCGGTTTTTGCAAGGTTGAGGTACGAACAGGTGGTGGATCAATCCTTCCAACTGAGACCCCGTTTATGACCCGAAAAGAGATTAAATCCGGAATCCGTCTTGCCTGTCAGGTTAAAGTTAAACAGAACCTTGAAATTGCTATCCCCGAGAATCTTCTCAGTGTCAAAGAGTATAATGCCACAGTAGGCTCGGAACTTTACCTTACCTATGATATTAAAGAAGTAACCTTTGATCTAATTGAACCTACAGAAATAGAACAACAGCCTGGTCAGTATATTCAGATTAGGGCACCTGGTCCGGATGGTCCCATTTTCAGGGCATATTCAATCAGCTCTCCTGCATACGAGAAGAATAAAGTGCAGCTTATGGTGCGACTTATCCCAGGAGGTATTGCATCTACATATATTCACGGCCTTAAAGTCGGGGATAAGGTAATGTTTACGGGTCCATATGGAGAATTCGAGTTGTCAGAGGATGAAGCAACAGACATAGTCTGTGTGGGCGGTGGTGCAGGAATGGCACCCATTTCCAGTATTATTCATTATGTATATTCAAAATGGGCAAACAGAAGAGTGTATCTGTTTTTTGGCTGTCGCACTACGAAGGATGTTTTCTATCTTGATGAGTTTAAGAAGTTAAGAGAGAAATATCCAAATTTTAAAATAATATATGCTCTTTCAGATCCAATTGAAGAAGGGGAAGAGTGGGATGGAGATACTGGATTTATCCATCTTTCTGTAGATAAACATCTGGAATCCGGTAAGAAAAGCCAGGCATTTTTATGCGGCCCTCCGCCAATGATAGAGGCTGTAACTGATGTCCTTGGTGAAAAAGGTTTAAAACCGGAAGATATCTTTTACGATAAGTTTTAGATAATACTGGTTTGTATTTAATATGGAGGTAAGATCATGGCATTTATCAGTATAGGGGATATCCTGGACAAAGCAGCTGATTTTGAAAAAGCCCTTGAATTATACTATATCGAAATCCGTGATAATACACCAAACAATGGTGTAAAACTGCTGACTTACTATCTTAGCAGACACCGAAGGCATTTGCAGGATGCTTTTAATAATTTAGAGATAACTGATCTGAATAATATTAGAAAAGTAAAACTTAAGTATGAAGTTGGTTACTATTTCGAGAAAGAGTTTCACCCTATGGAAACTCCTGTAGCAGATGTTAGCGGGAATGAACTCCTGGAAGCTGCTGTTGATTATGATAAAAAACTCATTTCCCTGTATGAGAAAATTAAGAATCAACCACTCCCTGAAGGAACCGGGAATTTTATTGGAAGTCTGATCAGCATTGAACAAAAGGATATCGTGATGCTGAAAAAGACTATGGCAACCCACTATTACTAACCAGGATGTTCAATGGCAACCTATCGGCTTAAAGAATATACCCTGTCAGTTAAACCCGGCGAGGCACCCGGCACCCCGGAATTTGATGATAAAATGCTGCTGTCCAATATGCATTGGTTTATTAGAGTCCGATGGATAGTAATTTTGGTATTCATTATATGCGGAATTACAGGCATAGTATTCTCAGATGAGTTATTAGGTCTTGGTTTTATTCTTCCGGTAATACCGTTGTTTTTCATGGCGGCTCTTCTGGTTATTATCAACAGCTGTTTTTTTCTTATCAGCCGTAATATGGCAGAAGAAAATCATAGAAAAATTGAAGCTAACCTCTGGATACAAATAGTCCTTGACCTTGTTTTTGTCACCAGTCTGGTCTACTTTGTCGGGAGTACAGATACCTATATTCCCTTTATCTACCTTATACACATAGTCATTTCCTGTATCTTTTTCTCCAAAAGAAGAAGTATCTTTATAGTTTTTATTGCCTCCTTCTTTTATCTTACATGTGTCATACTTCAAAGCGGATCAATTCTGCATCACCAGACTATACTGATTTCAAATACTCTGGATAATCTCCAGACAACAGTAATCAGATTTATCTTTGCCTTGTCTTCAGTCATTGTCTGGTTTATTCTCTGGTATTTTATATCAACCTTATCAGGCTATGTCAGAGAAAGAGATTCTTCATTGCGAATTGCCAACAGAAAACTACAACAGGCTGATATAGAAAAAACCAGACAGGTTCTAATAACAACTCACGATCTAAAGGCTCCCTTTGCAGGGATTGAGAGTAACATAGGTGTTTTAAAATACCTGCATTGGGAGGAACTTCCTGAATCCTGTCGGGATCTGGTGAACAAAATAGAAGTACGATCAAAAACACTCAGAGAAAGAATTAAACAGATTCTGAATCTGGGGAATCTGAGAACACAGATAGATAATGATATTGAAATAGGTTCTGTAAGCTTGAAGAAAATTTTTGACAGTATTATAGGAGATATCGCTGATCAAATTCTGGAAAGACATATTGAACTGAACACAAAAATAATAGATGTTGAAGTGAACAGTAACGAAGAAAAGCTGCGAATGCTTTTCGCCAACCTTGTTTCCAATGCGGTTTTTTATACACCCGAAAACGGGATAATTGAGATCGAAATAAAAGAGCTGAAGGACGAGGTAGCAGTGATCGTGAAAGATACAGGAATAGGGATAAAAGATGAGTATCTGGACAAAATATTTAATGAGTATTTTCGAACCCCGGAGGCTGTTAAATTTAATAAGATGTCTACAGGCCTGGGACTTCAGATAGTCAAAACTATTGCAGAGCAGCTTTATCTTTCTATTACAGTGGAAAGCGAAACAGATAGAGGAACTACCTTTACTGTAAGTATAAAATATTAAAAGCGGAGGGTTATATGATAAAAATAAAACTGGTAGATGATGATCCGGAAATTACAGAAAATGTTATGGCGATACTAAAGTCAAAGGGCTTTTATGTGGAAGCATGTAATGAGCTTAGGGGTGCAATTGATTTCATTAAGGAGGGAGTTCCTGATCTTATTATTCTTGATGTGATGTTTCCGGATAATCCTGCCGGAGGGCTGGATCTCGCAAGAGAGCTGCGAACCCATGAGGATCTGGCAAAAATCCCTGTTATCCTCTTTACCAATATAAATCAGGAACTTCCAATGGGCTTCTCCCAGAATGATATTGACGATGAATGGATGCCTGTGCAGGCATTTATGGAAAAACCAGTAAATCCCGGTGAGCTGATTGATAAAATTAAAGTGCTGCTGAAGTAATATATTAAGAATAAAATTGAAAAAAACTTTCAGAGGTTATTTAGAAACATATCAATAACGGAATATACGATTTGTGCTATTTATTTGTGATAAATAGTATTATATTGATTAATTTATAAATTTAATTTGACAAATACAATACTATTATAGTAATATTTGTAATAATAATAACAAGAGGAGTATATAATGAAAAAACTTACATTTGCTGTAATACTGATAGTACTTTTATCAGTAGCTATGTATGCAGGAGGAAACAAAGAGGTTCCTGAAGGCGCCCTGGGTTCTATTTTAACCGATACAGAACCTAAAATGGACGGAATGGTGGATGATGTATGGGCAGATGCCCCGTCACTGGATGTAGAAGTATACGTCCCTGAATATCCTGTTTTTGATAAGAGCTACTACAAGGATACATACAATGTCAGCATGAAGAGCCTCCATACCGATACAGACATATTCTTTTTATATCAGTGGACAGGAGATAAAGAAGAATCACAGGCACGACAATCCTGGTACTACAATGCAACCGAAGATAAATGGATGCAGAAACCGAAATATAAAACAGATGATTATTTTGGACCAACTTATGAAGACAAACTTGCCGTTATATGGGAAATCGGAGATTCCATAGATGGTTTTTCTGAAAACGGATGTGCTATTCTCTGCCATGGAGAAAATAAAGCAACAAATGCCGAAGGCGAAACTGCCGATATATGGCACTGGAAATCAGACCGAACAGGTCCTGTTAATCAGATTGATGATAAATGGCTTGGTTTTTCTGATGGTAACGGACGACATGGAGATGAAGGCACAGGTGCATACAAATCCAATTCTCAGGAACTTACAGATGCAGCTGGAAATAGCGTAAAAGTACCTGCATACTGGGTTCCCGGTGCTACTGATTATCACTGGATACTGAAAAGTGACAGCAAAGCAAGAAAAATTGTTTCTATCGATGCAAAGGGAAACCTTGTTGATGAAGACGGAACAGTTCTTGTTAAAGAAAATTTTGATGGAAATTCAGATATTCAGATCCCGAGTATCTACAATATTACTCCAGGAACAGGAAGCAGAGGCGACGTAGGTGCATTCCACTACTACGACGAAGCTACAAACACCTGGACACTCGAAGTAAAGAGAGCAATAAATACCGGAAATGCTGATGATGTTAACTTCTCAGATCCCGACAGAATGTACTATTTCTCAATTGCTGTCTTCGATGGAGCTGCAATTGCCCATGCAATACCTAACGGAATGTCCGGAACTTCTTATCCCCTGGTTTTCAGATAATAGAATTACCTGACTTTAGCAATTCAGGGAGAGTGTGTTATCGCACACTCTCCTTTTTATTCTCCTTAAGTAATAAATGAATACAAAGCATCCCCCCTTAACCTAACCCCAAAGAAAATGGTTTTACATTAGTAAACAATCTGTAATATCTGCTATAGTATACTTATGTTAACCCATAAGACTGTTCTGGTTTCGTGCCACATTAAGGATTCTCCCCAGGCGATACCCCTTGCAGCTTCTATTCTGAAATCCTACCAGCCCTATAAAAAAGAAGTAGATGTCATTCTGGAAGATTTCTATCTGAATAATTCTCCCGAAGAAGCTGCAGACCTTATACTTAACTATAATCCGGATAGTGTCGGTTTATCAGTTTATATCTGGAACAGAAATTTTTTTACCAAAACAGCAGAAATAATAAAGAGTAGAAATAAAAAAATTATTGTCTTTGCAGGAGGAGCAGATATTACTGCATCCGCTGAGACCCTTGTAAATAACAGCAACTTCGACTACCTGATTAAAGGTGAAGGAGAGCTCCCTTTTGTCCAGCTTCTGGAGTACTTTATTGGAAATGAAAATCATAAACCGCCAAAAATAATCCCAGGAGCCTATCTGCACGACCTTGGAAAAATACCATCACCCTACCTGAACCAGACAATTGAGCCCCGGAAGTGGAAGGGTCTGTTATGGGAACTATCCCGGGGATGCCCATTCAACTGTTCGTTCTGTTCCGAATCCAGAGGTGTAAGGGGAGTCAGGTACTACAGTGAAGAGCGTATTAAAAATGAACTGATTCTCTTCGAGGAAAAGAAAGTTGAACAGATTTTTGTATTGGATCCGACCTTTAATGTTGACAAAAAAAGGGCATTGTCAATTCTTTCTCTCATAAGAAAGTATTCACCGGAAATACATTTTACCTTTGAAATCCGTGCAGAACTACTGGACAGAGAGTTGGCCAAAACTTTTTCAAAACTAAACTGCTCCCTTCAAATTGGTCTACAAAGTTCCAGTTCCTCTGTTTTACAAAACATCAACAGGAAACTTGATCCAAATAAATTTTCGGAAAAAATCAACCTTCTGAACAAATTTGGTGTTGTTTTTGGTCTCGATCTAATTTATGGACTGCCGGGAGATACTCTGGAGGGATTTTTAAAAAGTCTTGATTACGCACTCCTCCAAATACCAAATCACCTTGATATCTTCAGGCTCTCAGTTTTTCCAGGAACTGAACTATACGAAAAAAAAGACCATTTTAATATTATCTGTGAAAGCAATGCCCCCTACAGTGTCATTAGAACGCCTTCCTACACTAAAGAAGATCTCCTTCAATCCGATTTAATAGCAGAAGCAGTGAATATTTTTTATAATGAAGGCCGGGCTGCAGGATGGTTTCTATCCATTGTGGATATCCTTAATGTGACGCCCTCTGAGTTCTTGCTGGAATTCAGTAAGTATGTTCAAACCCGTAATTCAGTTATAAATTCATTTGAAATCCAGAATTCTTTCCTTAATTATATTTTTAATCAATTATCAAAAGAGAGATACCTTCCTATTGCCCTTGATCTATGTAAATTCCACTTTCTCTATGCAAAGATCCTCTATACCCGGCCGCTACCTGAAACCGGACAGACAAAAGAGATTGATCCTTATAAAACTGTATTTCAAAAATCTCCTTCCCTTGTTTCCGATCTATTTAACTACAATCCATTACTCTATTCCGAAAACGGCATGGTTAATATTAACAAATTTACTAAAAAGAATAGAATAGAAAAATCCTATGTAATTATTATCAATAACGGAGTATCAATCGAAACAATTCCAGTTGAAAAATGGCTCTATGATATAACTATAGAAATAAACGGAAAACAAACATTTTCAGAAATTCTTCTCCGGCTCAAAATAAGTTTCGAAGATGCCGGAGAATTTATCAATTTTCTTTTGGAAACAGAGTCAATAATTCCAGTTATTTAGACACCTAACCTGCATTGCTGGACTTTTCCCATAGATTAATAGAACCTTCCAGTGCATATTTATCAATTTCTTTAAGTTCCTTTTCAGAAAAATCCGTATTTTTCAGGGAATCTACATTCTGTTCTATCTGCTGAACGCTGCTGGCGCCAATTAAAACTGAAGTAACCTGAGGTTTATTAAGATTCCATGCAAGAGCCATCTGAGCCAGGGTCTGCCCTCTGGAGATTGCAATTGCATTCAGTTCTCTGATATTGGCCATGTTAGCCTCTGAAAGTAGTTTTCTGCTCAGAGCCGTTCCGCTCTTTCCGGCTCTTGAATTTTCCGGAATTTTGTCGAGATATCTGTCACTGAGCATCCCCTGTGCAAGGGGAGAAAAGGTTATGCATCCAACCCCCTCATCTTCCAGAGTATCCAGAAGCCCTTCCTCTACCCACCTGTTCAGCATTGAGTAGGAAGGCTGATGTATCAGCATAGGTGTCCCCATAGATCTTAGAATCCTCACTGCCTCCGCAGTCTTCTTTGCCGAATATGATGAGATACCGGCATAGAGAGCCTTACCCTGCTTTACTGCAGAATCCAGAGCACCCATAGTCTCTTCCAGAGGTGTTTCAGGATCAAACCTGTGACTGTAGAAAATATCAACATATTCCAGCCCCATCCTTTTAAGACTCTGATCCAGACTGGAAAGAAGATATTTTCTGGAACCCCATTCTCCATAGGGTCCCGGCCACATATCATACCCGGCTTTGGTAGAAATTATCAGCTCATCCCTAAATGGGAAGAGATCCTTCCTCATAATTTCTCCAAAGTTTTCTTCTGCAGATCCAGGAGGGGGGCCATAGTTATTGGCAAGATCAAAATGGGTTATCCCAAAGTCAAAGGCTCTTAGAACCATTTCACGCCCATTTTCAAAAACATCAATACCGCCAAAATTGTGCCATAAACCAAGAGATACTGCCGGTAAGTTCAGCCCGCTCCGACCGGATCTATTGTATATCATTTTCTCATAACGCTGTTCATCTGGTGAATATATCATCTCTTTATCCTTCCTTTTAATACTGCTCGTAATATTATGTAACCTGCCAATAAAAATAACAACACAATTGTGAATAAAACCCATAACCCCTGAAGTGAAATCCAGCCGTCAGCTGCATCAATTCGGACTACATAGTCATTGCCAATATCCCTGCTGCTTTATAATCTACTCCCACTCCACAGAGATCTCAATTGGATCTTTAAGGGTTACTATATCCAGCAGCGGGATTTGAATTATAACATTTCTACCGGAAACTGAACAGCCGCTGTAGTTTATAACTGTCCCATCAATCTTAAGATCGATAATTATTTCAGACTCCCTGATAATTCTTCTGATAATTGAAGGAGTCTCATATTCTTCAAAAAGATATTCCATAAGATCCAGATATTCCTCTTTGGAGTAGGGATCATCCTGAGGGCCGAAGGTATGAACAATATCAGAACCATTCATCCCGACCAGCGATGTAATCAGACCAAAATTCTCTCTGACCAGGTATATCCTAAGCATCTTCCGGATACGCCCGTTTACTCTTTCAGTTGAAAAAGTAATTGGTTCGGGAATACCCTCACCAGGTTTTATTTTCAGGATTTTCCCTGGATTGCCGAAGGTAAACTCCAAATGAAGTCTGTTTGGAGAATCTGAATTTATCTGAACCAAATTTACAGATTTTAAGGATTTTACAGTATCGGCAATTTTCTCAATATCAAACAACCTCAGATTAGCTGAAGGTATATTGGAAAAACCTCCAAGAAGGTCTCTGGAATATTTAACAATCATCTCATCCAGCTCAACATCTATAGCAATATTGCCCTCACCTGAGTTTGATATATAAATTTCCTGATTCGAGGAACACCCTCCCAGTAAAAGAGCAAAAACACCCGAAAATATTATGCCAAACAGAAGCTTTTTCATAGTAAGATACTCTAACACCTAATTGGAAATAATTCCAGAATCAGATACCTGAACTTTTTTGCTTTCTTGACAAGAACATTAAATTTCAACTACCATTAGATGTGATAAATTTTAGAAAACTGCTTACACCCCCTCTGGATAATAAAAGTGATACCATAAAAATATATTTTCTAAAACTTATGCTTTTATTAAGCCTCCTCCTCTCTATACTATCTAGTAGTATTTCTTTTGGTACCGGTTGGAAAGAGGGTATTATTGAATCAGTATTGGTTTTTTTTCTCTTTAGTCTTTCTCTCTTACTTTTGTACCTTAAGAAACTAAAAATATCGTCAGTTTTATTCCTGACAACCGTTCTTCTAATTATACTAATTTCAACCTATTTTGGGGGAAACATTAGGGATTCCTCCCTTTTTATGATACCCATAATAATTATTTTTTCAGGACTATTACTGGACAAACGGCTATTCCTTACATTTACAACCGGATCAATTTTACTGGTTTTAATAACATCCGTCCTTTCATGGTATCAATTCATGGGAATTCCTCCAACAAGAGACTTTATTCTTACTTCAATAATGATTACTATTTTTTTTACAGTTACCATACTTGCAATACGTATACTCATTCTTTATCTGGAATATTCTATAAATGAGGCAAAAACCAATGAAGAAAAGTTTAGAAACATTACAGAGAATCTTAATATTGGAATTTTCACCTATTCTGACAATGGAAAATTTTATTATGTGAATAATTACTTCTGTAGATTCCTGGGATATTCTGAAGAAGAGATTTATACAAGAGATTTTATTGAGTTTGTACATCCTGATCATAAAAAATTGGTTCTTGATTTATCAAGAGCAAGACTTGCTGGAAAAGAGGTACAGGACAACTATGAGATAAAGGTAATTTTTAAAGATGGATCCACCCACTGGGTAGTAATTTCAGCCAGTAAGGTAAATTTAAAAAGTCAACAGCTGGGTCTTGGAGGAATGTTTGATATTACAAAAAGAAAAAACCTTGAACAGCAGATAGCAGAAGAGAAGGCTCAGATTGATAAAGCCAAAAAACTCGAATCTCTGGGAATCCTTGCAGGTGGAATCGCACACGATTTTAATAATCTTCTAACAGGTATCCTTGGGAATATCAGCCTTATTAACCTTTATCTGGAAGAAAATGATACAGCAAAAATTAAAGATAAACTTCATGATGTCCAGCTTGTTATTAAACGGGCAAGTGATCTTACCAATCAGCTGCTGACCTTTTCAAAAGGAGGATTATTAACATTAAAAATTGCTTCCCTGGAAAATATTGTTCGTGAAAATACTGCCTTTGTTTTGAGCGGTTCCAACGTAAATTATAATATCAGTAAAGATGATAATTTATGGAAAGTTTCAGTGGATACAGGACAGATTTCGCAGGTAATTCAGAATCTTATTATCAATGCCGATCAGTCCATGCCGAATGGAGGTAAAATTGATATTAAATTGGAAAATTTTTCTGTAAATGAAAATATTATAATTACAGGTGTGGAAATTCCGGAAGGCGATTATGTCAGGGTGGAAATAAAAGATACAGGGACCGGGATCCCAAAAGATATTATTAACAAAATATTTGATCCCTATTTTACGACAAAACAGGAGGGTAACGGTCTTGGCCTTGCTACTGTATATTCAATTATCGAACAGCACGAGGGTTGCATTTGTGTAGAATCTGAACGAGGATATGGAACTACATTCAGTTTGTACTTTAAAAAGACCACACACCAAAATATTAACAATCTCCCAAAACAACATGCAAAACAAAAAAAATCTTACAGGAAAGATCAGAAACAAAGGCGAATACTTATTATGGATGATGAATTACTTGTCCTGACTGTTGCAGAAGAGATATTTAAAAACATGAATTTTGACGTCGACTTATCAGGTAATGGAACGGATGTCCTGGAAAAAATTAAAAATAGTATCCTGACAGGAGAAAGATACAATATTGTACTTCTTGATCTTACCATACCAGGTGGAATGGGAGGGAAGGAAACATTACACCATATACTGAATATAGATCCTGGTGTCAATGCAATTGCCACAAGCGGTTATTCAAGTGATCGGGTTATGGCAAATTACAAAATGTACGGCTTCAACGGAATCCTCAAAAAACCATACACCTTTGAAGATATAGAAAAACTTGTAGAAAACTGTTAACTCCAGAGAGGAGAAGGATAAACACCTTTTTTTATCAGATTCTTAAATGATTGTTTAACAATCGGGCTATCTTCTTTATAAGTCATCCCAAACCAATCTGAGTCTGTAGGAATAACCTTAACTGTTGCTTCCTCCTTGTTAATGAGTTCATCAAGAAGTATTGGAAGATATATCTCGGTCTTTGCAAGATTTTCAGAATTGGATAAAAATCCCTTTAAAGCCTCTCTTATCTGACCAAAAAATAAAGGTCCAAGACAAAAAAAGTTCATTGAAGCGGGCTCGCTGCCTGTTAAAATCTCAGGAGCTTCCACTCCAAGCCTCTTTGCTACAACCTTACCATCGACAACCTCAATTTTTTCATATTCAATGATACTCGTTAAAAGACCCGAGGAATCAGCCTTACAAACCCCCCTGGAAACATAGCCATGTTCTGACAGTGTATTGGAGAGTGTATACCCTGCCATTGCGTATTCACTGCCCCCCTCTTCCATACCATCAAGGAAAGGTTTTACATCATCAAAAACAGTACTTCCATAGTAATCATCTGCATTTATTACAACAAAGGGACCGTCTATGACTCTGCCGGCACATAAAACAGCATGGGCAGTTCCCCAGGGCTTTGTCCTGTTTAGAGGAACTTCAAAAGGAAGTTCCGAATTCAGCTCCTGAAATACATATTCAACCTCAATATGGGATGGAATACGATTAAGAACTGCTTCTTTAAAATCTTTCTCAAGATCTTTTCGGATTATAAAGACGATCTTTCCAAAACCTGCTTTTACTGCATCATAAACAGAATAATCGAGGATAACTTCTCCAAACTCACCAACAGGTTCAATCTGTTTGATACCACCATATCTACTGCCCATACCTGCTGCCATAATTACTAAAGCTGGTTTTTTCATTTATTCCTCCAAAGCTATCTAAACATAAAGGTTTCCTTAAAAAAAATCTATAACTGGCGTAAAAAATATGGTACAGCGCAAAATTCTCATAAAGAATAGACGCCTATCTATTTAATGGATATACTTACCTGTAGAGGTTGATATGCAGACAGAAACATTAAAATCCAAAATGCAGCAGATAATCCATAAATTACCTGAAGATGCAGGGATAGAGGATGCTATGGAAAGACTTTATCTTCTTGCTAAAATTGAAAAAGGTATTAATCAGGCTAATTCAGGTGAGGTCTACACACAGGATGAGGCCAAAGAAAAATTAGCAAAATGGCTAAGGTAATATGGACAACACAATCACTTGAAAATATTGAAAGAATAAGCCAATATATTTCACAGAATTCAATTTATTATGCACAACTATTTGCAGAAAATATTTTTGAAAAAGTAAAAATACTGGAAACCTTCCCAGCAACAGGACGTGTAGTCCCTGAATCAGATTCAGAAAGTATTAGAGAAATAATTCATGGGAATTATAGAATAATCTACAGATTAAAATACGAATTGGTTGAAGTTCTAACAATACATCATGGAGCCAGGATACTTGATATCACTAAGAATTTTAACAAAACTTAATAAAGGAGTAATTTACCATGCCAGTATATGTAAACAGAATACTTAACCTAAAACAAATTAAAGTAATCGGTTTTGATATGGACTACACTTTAGTTGGGTACAATACTGAAAAACTTGAAAACCTAACCCACCGAGAAGCACTAAAAGTCCTTAAGGATAGAATGAATTACCCGGCTTCTGTTCTTGACCTTAAATTCGACTTTAATCTTTCCATTGTGGGACTGGTAATTGATAAAAAAAATGGGAACCTGCTTCAGTTAAGCAGGTACGGGAAGGTGAAAAGTGCCTATCATGGTCTAAAAGAAATTAATTATAAAGATCAGAATAAATTTTACAAAGAGATGGCAATAGATATAAATGGGTCAGATTTTATCAGTCTTGATACTTCCTTTGCTATCTCCAGCGGGGTTCTCTTTTCCCAATTGGTACAGCTAAAGAAAGATGGTGAAAATTTACCCGAATATTGCCAGATTGCAGATGATATAAAAAGTGTTCTGGACATTATTCATCAGGATGATACTCTTAAAACTTATATAAAGAATGATTTTGGAAAATATGTAGAAGCAGATCCCAAAGTTCCGGAACTCATGGAACGTTATCTGGAATATGGTAAAAAGCTGATAATAATAACCAACTCAGATTACGACTATACAAAAGCACTTCTGGACTATGCCCTGAATCCCTACTGGAAGAAGTATAAAAAATGGGAAGAAGTTTTTGATCTGGTGGTTACCCTTGCCGATAAGCCCGGTTTTTTTGAACACCCAGGCAGATTTCTGGAAATTGACCAGAATACAGGACAAATGTCCAACTACATGGGATCTGTTGCAAAAGGGATATACCAGGGAGGATGGTTCCAGAAACTTCAGGATGATCTGGGAGTCCCGGGATCTGAGATTCTCTACATTGGTGATCATATCTATGGTGATGTTGTTTCTATTAAAAAATACTGCTCCTGGCGTACAGCTCTTGTCCTGGGAGATCTGGAACAGGAAATAGAAAGTCTGAAGAAATCCAAGTCTGTTCAGGTTAAAATAAATTCACTTATGGATGAAAAAACTGTACTGGAAAGAATGCTCAACAAACCTGGAACAGGCAGACATACAAGAGACAAACTCTATGAAGAGATTGATCATATGAACAGTCTGATATCAGAACAGCTGGGGATATTCAAAAAGTTTTTCAATCCTTACTGGGGAGAGATCCTTCGGGCAGGGTCAGAGGAGAGCAGATTTGCAGAACAGGTGGAGAAGTATGCCTGTATCTATATGACAAAGGTTTCGGATCTGGCAGAACATTCTCCCAAGGCATACTTCCGACCATTTAAAAGGATTCTGCCTCATGAAGCCGAGGCGATGGAGTAATATGAATATTACTGAAACAATTCAATATTGGATAGATTCTTCCGATCAGGATTTTATTGCTATGGAACATCTCTATGATGCAGGGGATTTTTCATGGTCTCTGTTTTTAGGTCATATAGTTATAGAAAAACTATTAAAAGCATATTTTATTACTTCTAATAAAGAAAATCCTCCATTCATTCATGATTTACTTAGAATTGCAGAGAGAGCCAATCTGAAACTGGATGAAGAAAAAATGGATTTTCTGGATACAGTTACTGCATTTAACATAAGAACCCGTTATGATGACTATATAAATGATTTCAAGAAAAAGTGTACACATGAATTTACAGAAAAGTATATACTTGAGATAAAGGAGTTCCGAAGATGGATAAAAACGAAACTTTAGTTATTATACAAAGATATATTTCGATTCTTAAAGAAAATAATATAAACGTTCAATATGCCTACCTATTTGGCTCCAGTGTATATGATAACAATAATCCTGATAGCGACATTGATCTCGCCATTATTATTGATAAGTTTGATGACAGTTTATCTATACAGCTTAAAATGATGAAACTACGCAGAAAGATTGACACAAGGCTGGAACCACACCCATATACAAATAAAGAATGGACTGAAGAAAACCCATTTATCAAAGAAATAATACTAACTGGACGTAAAATAGCCTAATATAAGAATCTCCAGTCCATGAAGCGGAGGCGATGGAGTAAATGGAATTTAATAAACCATATGGATGATTTGAAAGTTTATAAGCACAAATTACAAAAAAATATCTGGAAATTCTATCTCTATAACATCTGTACAGGAATGTTCTTTGCTGTGCCTGTTTTTGTTCTCTTTTGGCAGGAAAATGGTTTAAACCTGACACAAATAATGCTCCTTCAGTCTATTTTTGCAATTTCCAGTGTAATTCTTGAAATTCCAACTGGTTATTTTGCAGATGTACATGGAAGAAAATTCACTCTGACCATTGCAGGAATAACAGGATTAATCGCCATTTCAATTTATAGTATTGGGCACAACTTTTCTCAATTTCTTATTGCAGAATTATTTTTTGCTCTAAGCATTTCCTTTTTATCAGGAACCAAGTCTGCTCTTATTTATGACACCCTAATAGAACTCGGAAAAGAAAAGGAATACAAAAAATTATGGGGAAATTTACTTTTTTACGGAATGATGTCCCTGGCAGTCTCTAGTATTATTGGCGGTTTTATTGGGAAAATAAATTTAAGATACACCCTCTATGCTTCAATTCCATTTTTTGCTCTGCCTGTGCTGTTAACACTTTCAATGCAGGAACCCCAAAGGCATAAACTTGTAATACAAAAAGGGTATCTAAAAGAGTTACTAAATATCCTTAAAACCACTTTTATACATAATAAAAAACTAAGATGGATTATAGTATATTCCGGTGTGGTTTATGCCTTCAATCAGGCAGCTTTATGGCTCTATCAGCCATACTTTATACTTTCAGGTCTGGATATCGCTTATTTTGGTTTTGTGTTTGCAAGTTTTCAGCTTGTTGCAGCTTTCACATCAAAATATGCCCACAAATTGGAAGAAAAACTTGGCCAGAAATATTCTCTTGCAATGCTTATCATGTTAGTTGCCTTAAGTTATTTTTTAATGAGTAATTTTGTCTTTCTGTTCAGTTTCTCATTCTGCTTTATCCAGCAGTTTGTACGCGGGTTTAAAAATGCCGTAATAACAGATTATATAAACCATTTAACTACTTCAGAGATAAGAGCAACAGTACTATCTGCACAGAGTTTTATTGGAAGATTAATTTATGCAATTATTATTCCATTTATAGGTTGGATTGCAGATGTTTATACCCTGGTGCAGGCTTTAGGGATTTTAGCCGTAACTACTCTTGTTTCAGGAATTGTAATTTTAGTTATTCTTCGGAGGGATGGGGTAATATAGTTTAAATCTATACAAATAACTATTTTATTTCTTCTCTGATACTGTGAAGACTGATATTTATTACTTTCTTATAATTCATAAAATCCTTATCTGTTGTAAAAATGCTTATCTTATTATTAATTGCTGCAGCACATATTAGGAAATCAATATGAGATCCCTGAATCCCCTTTTTTCTGCAATTATTGGATAATTCTGCTGCTTTCTCATAATCTTCCTGTCCCAAAATGACAGATCATCAAATACTTTCAATTTTTCTTTAAGATTATTAAACTTTACTTCATCGGATAGCCCAGATAATAATTCCTGCCGTATAGACCCAATTATTACTGCTCTCAGTTCATAGATTAGTTCCTTCAATTCTTTTACCACTTTTGTTTCATTTGTGGTTAGAGTTTTTTTCTTAGAGCCAGAGACCATACTGAAGTATCTATAAGAACCCTCATTTCCTAATTCTCATACCTTTATAGTCATAATCGTCTTCATATTCTACTTTTCCAAATAAACCAATTATTTCCTCCTGCTTTCTTCTTTGAATAAATTCTTTAAGTGCAAGATTAACTGTATCTTTTTTTGTTTTGATGCCAGCAATACTTTGAGCCATTATTAATATATTATCATCAATTGCAAGGTTTGCTGCCATTTGATTCCCATACGCAAGTTGTAAAATATAACACATCTGAATGTGTAAACCAAGCAAAACAGGAAAAAGAGTATTCTGGAATTACAAATAAAAATCAAATTAAGAATAGCTTCTATTGATACTTTTAAAATTTCAGCCTAATATGGATTGATAACCTCCATATAAAGTATAACTCGGTTATCAAATCTGATATTCAAAAGAGAGGTTAAATATTGGAAAAACTAACTGTCCTACCCTACACACCACAGCTGGAAGCTTTATTTACAATTATCAGGAACAAAGATACAAAAAGAAATGAGTTTCTTTTTTACTCAGAACGAATTATCCGGTTACTTATCGAAGAAGCATTGAATCATCTCCCTACACAGGAAAAAATAATCACAACCCCTACAGGAACAAAATTTACAGGAAGTGAATTTGTAGGAAAACTCTGTGCAGTTCCTATTGTAAGAGCCGGTGAATCCATGGAGAAAGCCGTTCGAGAAGTATGCAGGGCTATTAGAATTGGAAAAATACTAATTCAGCGAGATGAAGAGACAGCACAACCAAAATTAATCTATCATAAACTGCCTCAGGACATCTCAAAACGGCACGTTCTGCTCCTGGATCCTATGCTTGCCACAGGAGGATCTGTCTGCAAGGCCATAGAGGTTCTAAAACATAATGGAGTACCGGAAGAGAAAATTATTTTTATTAACCTGATATCAGCCCCCGAAGGAATTACAACATTCCAAAACTATGCACCTGGCGTTAAGATAATAACCGGATTCATCGACCCAAAATTAAATGAAAAAGCATATATTATTCCAGGACTGGGAGATTTTGGCGATCTGTACTTTGGGACATAGCTGAACCGGGTTCAATTAATTCCTGGTTAATTTTCTATATTTTATCCGATGAGGCTGACTGGCAGAATCACCCAAACGACGCTTCCTGTCCTCTTCATACTCATTCCAGTTCCCCTCAAACCAGTAAGACTTGCTCTCCCCTTCGAATGCAAGAATATGAGTAGCAACCCTGTCCAGAAACCACCTATCATGACTTATAACAACAGCACAGCCCCCAAAGTTTTCAAGCCCCTCTTCCAGTGCACGAATAGTATTTACATCAAGGTCATTGGTAGGTTCATCCAGAAGAAGGACATTTGCCTCTTCTTTCAGCATCATGGCAAGATTAACTCTGTTCCGCTCACCCCCGGAAAGAACACCGACTTTCTTTTGCTGATCCCCTCCCCCAAAGTTGAACTGAGATACATACGCTCTGCTGTTCATCTCACGCTTTCCAACTTTTACCATATCCTGTCCACCTGATATCATATCCCAGACAGACTTGTCAGGTTCCAGAAGTTCCCTGACCTGGTCAACATAGGTAAGTTTAACAGTTTCCCCAACTATAAAAATTCCGGAATCAGGACTCTCCTGGCCTGTAATCATTTTAAAAAGGGTTGTTTTTCCAGCTCCATTGGCACCCACAATACCTACAATTGCCCCAGGAGGAAGATCAAAGTTTAAATCTTCATAAAGAATATTTTCACCAAAAGATTTGGAGACACCTTCAGCCCGAATTACAACATTACCAAGTCTGGGACCGGATGGAATATATATTTGTAAATCTTTTGCTCTCTCCTCAGTATCCTGACTTAATAGAGTTTCATAGGAATTTATTCTTGATTTTCCTCTGGCATGTCGTCCTTTGGTAGACATATGAATCCAATCAAGTTCCTGCTGAAGAGTTTTCTGTCGTACACTTTCCTGCTTCTCTTCATTTGCCAGACGATTTTTCTTCTGCTCCAGCCATGAAGAATAATTACCCTTCCAGGGGATCCCTTCTCCCCTATCCAGTTCAAGAATCCAGCCAGCAACATTATCAAGAAAATATCTGTCATGAGTCACAGCAATTACAGTTCCCTCATACTGCTTAAGATGCTGTTCCAACCAGTAAACTGATTCTGCATCAAGGTGATTTGTCGGTTCATCAAGAAGCAGAATATCCGGTTTTATAAGAAGCAGCCTGCAGAGTGCCACCCGGCGGTGCTCACCTCCTGATAGATGTTTTATCTGCATATCTTCCGGAGGACAGCGGAGAGCATCCATTGCCAGTTCAAGAAGATTATCAATCTCCCAGCCATCCAATGCATCAATTTTTTCCTGAACAGTTCCCTGTCTTTCCAGAAGAGTCGTCATTTCCTCATCATCCATAGGTTCACCGAATTTTAAATTTATTTCCTCATACTCTTTAAGTAAAGAAATTACTTCTTCCGCACCCTCTTCAACAATCTGCCTTACAGTCTTCTCAGGATCCAGTTTTGGTTCCTGTTCTAAAAATCCAATAGAAAATCCTTCAGAAAGAACAGTCTCACCATTATAATCTTTATCTATTCCTGCCAGTATTTTAAGGAGGGTTGATTTACCCGAACCATTTAAACCAAGAACACCAATTTTCGCTCCATAAAAATAGGATAGATAGATATCCTTCAAAATTACTTTATGATTATGTTTTTTACTTACTCCAACCATGGAATAAATTACTTTCTTATCATCTGCCATCTAAATCTCCTGGATTTAAGCCAAAGCCAAGCAGGGACGAGCCAAGCAGGGACGGAGCACCGACCAGGCTAATTCCCATACCTTGCTGCTATACACTCATGAAGCTCAGCTTCTATAATTTTATTTCGCTTTCTGCACCCTGCAGCATATATTCTGCATTTTCTGGACAATTCCTGCTCTGCTAAATTCTGATTTATTTTTGAAAAATAATTCTGCTCAACCAACTTCTGAAGTCCTCTAATTCGAAAAATCTCTATATGTCCATACTTCTCAGAAAGCTGATCGCCATGCCCAGCTCTCTTGGTAACAAGCGGTTCGTCAATATAACCAACTTCATGATCATTGCAAAGCCTTAACCACAATTCATAATCCTCGGCAATCTCAAAATTTTCATCAAATCCCCCAAGTTTAGTATAGAGGCTTCTTTCCAACATAACTGTCGAGGGCCCAATAATACATTTACCCAGGGCATCGGGAAACATATTTCCAAATCTTTTATGATTAAAACCGGACTGGCTTACAGTTTTACCATTTCTAATCCAGGTCTCTCCTGTATGTACAATTTTGCAGGAGGGGTTTTTTTCAAAATACTTTACCTGCTTTTCAAGCTTACTGGATACCCATAGATCATCTGAATCCAGAAAAGCAATATATTTACCTTGTGCTATATCCACACCTTCGTTCCTCACAAAACCAGGCATTCCACTATGTTCTATCTTTATATATTTAACCCGCAAATCATCGTTGAAATAGGTGGGAAGTAAGGAAGTCATATCAATTGAGCCATCATCCACAATAATCAGTTCAAGATCCCTCAAACTCTGACCTAAAACCGACGCAACGGCCTCTTTTGCCATTTCAAAACGATTGTAGACAGGGATTATAACTGAGACAAGAGGTAAATTTGATTTTAACACAACTTATTCTAACAGAAACGATATGTTGTTTCCACTATCCAGTTTTCCAAATATCCCAAATAGGTATCCCAAACAGGGACGGAGCATTTATCAAGAGCAGCTGTACTGCAGGGAATAGTAGTATCCGACTTAATGACTCTAAAAGTAGCTTTTGAGATTTCTAGTTTTAGAGCTGTTACTCCCACATTTTTGTCATTTTTCCACCTGCCAAGGCTTGATTCTGGTTTTGCGGATTAACATCTGCATATTGTTCATTGTGTATTTGAATTTATGCTTTTATTTTTGAACATTGCCAGTTTTCATAGCAATATTTTGGTGGCGTTCTTTTTAAGAGACCTGATAAATATACCCAATTTACGAAAGATTTTCCATAAATACTTCCTTCAAGATTATTCTTGTTATTCAACTTTGTCAAGTTCATGTCAGATATTGTAAACATGCTCTTTTCTAC
>JAJRQE010000049.1 GCA_024280415.1 Spirochaetota bacterium
ATCAGAAAAAGTACCTTTCTTCCATTCTTCAGGAATACTATCTTCTAATTGGTTTAGACCAAGAATAGCAAGTTCCTTTGATACTGTTGGCAAATCCAGAATATTTAATGCCCCGGATATACTGCTGGCAGCATGAAAGTCATTTATGGGTCTGGCATAACATTCGGGGATTCCCTCAGAACCAGACATAACACCAAGAATAGTTCCGACATTACCGGCGTTACAATCTGTATCCCAACCGCACATAGTGGCAATTTCAATTGTCCTTGAGAAATCACCCTTACCATAGTAAAGAGCCAGAGCAATTACACCGGAGTTGGGAATTATGTGACAAATACCAGGATACTTATCATAGCCGAAATCCCTTGTCAGAAAATCTCTGCAGGATCTCCAGTCATCTGCACAGGTATTTGAATTTGATAGATAAAAATCACGTACAGATTTAACAACCCTGGTATATTCACTCATCCCAGGAATAAGTTCCAGAGCCTTTTCTATCATTTCAGGAATATCATTATTTAAAAAAGCCATTGAAATTAAAGCTGTTACAAAAACAGCGCCATAAATACCATTGCCGTCATGGCCGACACTTGCTGCCATTTGTGCATATTCGGCAGCCTTTTTATAATTATCCGGGAATACCAGACCCCATGAATCTATAAATATCTGACCCCCTATCTGCTCTGCAATAGCTGCACCATTTACTTTAATACTACCTGAGTCGGGTGCAGGTATACCATTTTTCAGATTTAGATAGGCTGTATGTTCTGTACTTCTGCCATAACCACCCCACCAGTAAAAACCTATACCCTCTCTGGTATAGTTTAGCCATGTTTTTCCAACTTTTTCTGCTGTCAGAGGCGCTTCAAAATCCAAAAGGGATCTTATAAAAAATACAGGCCCGTTTACATCATCATCTGCTGCAAAATTACTGTAGTTTTTAACATATCCCCGGATATCTCCATAAGTGGTTTTAATTCGTTCGTAAGTCCAAATTGTAGGCTCAACAGGAGCTCCAAGTCTTATACCGGCACACATTCCCAGAAGGCCGTTATATACCTGTTCCAGATATTTTTGTTTGTCCATTTTTTTCCCTGTCCATAAATGCGTATGATCAACAACACCGTAGAGACGCACGGCCGTGCGTCTCTACGGTGTATTTCATACAGTGTTGTATTTAAAACATACCCTGTGCGTATTCTGTAATTTTATCCCCACCAAGATCATACCATTCTTTAACAAAATCGTCGAATTTATCAATGGAATATTCACCGGTAATAATCTTAAAACTGTATTCTTTATACAGATTTGTAAGAGCATCCCAGGTTGGAGCCATGTCTGAAGGAATTGGAAAGTCAGGATCACCAACTACATATTTGCCAAGGAAGTCCCAGCTTTCTGCACCAAGATCTCCTAGTGCCGGGAGGGGGCCATTATATGTCATAACTTCATTAATTCTCGGCCACCATTCAGATTTTTTATCTGTAAATGCGTAAACTCCATTATCAACGGTATAATGAACACCTTCAATACCATAACGATCCGTAAGCTGCCCTTCATCAGTCGCCATATATTCCAGAAATTTAAAAACAAGTTCAGGATTTTTACTGGTTGTACTAATTGCCCAACCTCGTGTTTCCTTAGCTGTTGATACAGAATAGCCCTGACCAACACCTTTGGCAGGTGGAAGTGCAATAAGACCTACACCCTGAGTATCTTTAAGTTTTGTATCATAGATATCACAGACAACTCCGGAAGTTCCAAAAACCATACCTACCTTATTGGTGTAAAGCTTATCTTCCATAGTATCCCATTTGGTTGTTACATAATCTTTATCAAAAAGACCTTCTGCATAGAGTTTCTGGTAAAAAGCAAGTTTAGACTTTTCTGCATCAGATACCTTTTTATAAACAAATGATCCTCCCTGCTTAATCCATGTCGCTGTTAAACCAAAAGCATGATCAAAGGTAAAGTCCATTCGGGAAGTACTTCCAGTAGCTGTCATTACAAATGCATCTGGATGATTACTCTTAATTGTCTTAAATAGATTGTAATAATCATCAACAGTAACAGGAATTTTTCCGCCGCCCTCAGTAAACCAGTCTTCTCTTACAAGAGCAATTCTCGCTCTCGGGGGAGCAAGCCATAAAAGATATGGATAGTTAGCCATTCGCTGTTTGTTGAATTCCTGAAGTTTACTCTGCATAACTTTTGATCCGGCAACATACTCAGTCAAATCAACAAGAAGCCCCTGCTTGGATACAGCTTCGTCTCCACCCTGAAAATAGATTAGATCGGGTATATCTCCACCCATTAGCATAAGATTCAATTTCTCAGCATAAGCTCCATCGGGAACCTGAACAAGTTCCAGATTTACTTTCTGTCCTGAATAGGTTTCAAATCCAGCCTGCACTTTTTTCAGGAATAAAAGATTTACATCCTCTGTTGGGGAAAAATCCTTTCCCACAATCCTGATAGTAGTAACTTCATTACCAGCTGTAACAGAAGAGCTGCTGTCTTTCTGTCCGCCGGCAAAAACCAAACCTGACATTACTACTAAAATTAGTAGTGTAATCCAAAAACGTTTCATATAATCCTCCTGTGAAACATTAAAGTCTATTTGCAGATTTATAAGATTATCTGCAAAATTCTATTCTTTAACCGATCCCTGTAATCTTCCTTTTACAAAATATTTCAGTACAAAGGGATAGAAAACAAGAATTGGTATAATAGAAATTATAATTAATGCTGCTTTTATGGCTTTTATATCCAGCTGAGCTGCAGCAGTTACTTTAAGAAAATTCATACTGCCGATAAAGGATGCTTTCTCTGCAGAGATAAGCAATTCCCGGAGAACAACCTGGAGTGGGTATTTCATTTCATCTGTTAAATAAATCATTGCTCGAAAGTACTCATTCCAGTGAAAAACACCGTAGAATAAACTTACAGTTGCAATACCTGCAATACTTACAGGTATAACGATTTTAAAAAGTATTTTTGTCTCATTTAATCCATCTATTCTGGCCGCTTCAATAAGAGATAGAGGCACCCTATCAAAAAAACGCATAAGTATAATAAGGTAGTAAGGATTAATAGCCTTATAAAGTATAACTGACCAGTAGGAATTAAGAAGATGAAGTTTCCGCATTAAAAAATAATCCGGTATTAACCCGCCTTCAAAAATCATTGTAATAACAATCATCGTAATAAAAAATTTTCTACCCAGTAGATCACGTTTTGTTAAAACATATGCTCCCATACTTGTAAAAACAATGTTTATTATAAGTCCTGCTGTAGTAATATAGATGGAGTTTAGAACACCCCTTGCAACTTTCGGGATAGCAAGAACCGTTTTATATGTATTCAAAGTAAATCCGTGGGGAATAATTGTTGTTCCACTGGCTTCTAAAATATAGTCTGAACCTGTAAGGGAAATAACCAGTTGGTTATAAAGTGGATAGACAAGAATAAGTGCACAGACAGTTAATACTAATATTATAATATAATGCCCAATTCCATTTCTATGTATACTCATTACCAGACCCCTTCACCAGTTACTTTGCGACTTAGTTTATCTGTTGAAAGAATAAGAACCAGTCCAATAATGCCTTTAAAAAGACCTGCTGAAGTTCCAAGAGAATAATTCCCCTGCATTAAACCAACCCTGTAAACATAGGTATCTATAATATCAACATGATTTATGACAGCATCATTCATCATGTTGAATACCTGATCAAATCCAGCATTCATAAAGAATCCCAGATTAAGAATAAAAACAGTAATTATAGTAGGGATAATTGCAGGAAGTGTAATATTCACTGCCTGCTGAAAATGAGTAGCTCCATCTATTGTCGCTGCTTCATACAATGCAGGAGCAATACTGTTTATAGCAGCAATGTACAAAATAGAATCCCAGCCAATACTACGCCATACTTCCGAAAAAACAAAAACCCACCTGATATGTTTAGTAGAAGTCATATATGAAATGGGTTTTAAGTGAAAAAATATTCGAATCTGATTTACTACTCCTTCCGGAGAAGCAAGGAGTGATATAAACAGTCCTGCAATCACGACCCAGGATAAAAAGTGTGGAAGATATATTACACTTTGAACACTTTTACGAAAGTTATGACTGTTAACTTCATTGAGCATAAATGCCAAAAGGATAGGGAGGGGGAATATTAAAAACATCTTCATAGAGCTGATAATAACTGTATTAATAAAAACCTTTAAAAATACAGGAGAAGAAAAAAGCAATTGAAAATGCTTTAAGCCTACCCATTTATTTGCCCCGATATACATTACATCCTGAAAAGCAATCCGGGCTCCCCACATAGGTATATAATGCCAAATTATAAAAAATAAAATAACAGGGAAAAGAAGCAGATACATCTGCCTGTCTTTTACTATTCTTTTTTTTATATTCCCCTTCATCATATTCTCCTGTCCTTTTTAAATATTTCCTAAATTAGTAACCCCTATTAATTGCATATTCTGCCAGCTGAACTCCCAGATCATACATATCTTCATCCTTTGCAAAGGAAAGACACACTCCAGAAGGACGCCTGACCTGTTCAACCCATCCAGCAGGAATTGAAGAAAGCCCTTCCCCTGCAGCACAAAGAGCCAGAACAAGAGCCGTTACAGTATCTGCATCTCTACCAAAATTGGCCGCCAGTATAAATCCCTTTCTAAAATTACCTTTTGACATTCGGTACAGTGCATATATTTGTGGAATTGCCTCTGGTGAAACAGAATGTCTTGGAGCCCACAGATCAGTATGAAGCTTGTCGTATAATTCATATTTGTCATCAATAGAATCAACCAGCTCCATAGCCTGATCCATTCTTCTTCCCAACCAGCTGTCAGCAGGAATATATTTACGTCCTGCTTCTACAACCTGATCAACATCAGATCCTGTCAGTGCTATCGATATGGATGCTGCTATTGCCTGGGCGGCCCATATACCATCATGATCATGACTTACTGATGCATCAATTCCTGCAAGCCGTGCAGCTTCGTCAGGGTCTCCTGCAGCAGCAATACCAAAGGGAGCAGATCGCATAGCTGCACCATCATCTATATTAAGAGTATTGTCCTGACCAGATAGAGGTGGTTCCATACCCTGTGACAGATTCCATAAGGCTCCATACAAAGGGGTACCCCCTCTCTCTTTTGCACCACCATCCGAGAGAACCAGTCGACGCCAGGTATCGGCAACAGACTTTGCTGTAAATTCACCTTTACAATCAAGTAGAGCTCTGGCTGAGAGAGCTGTAAATTCGGTATCATCCGTACTCTTGCCCTCGGGAAGTAACTTGCTTACAATGCCATACTTCTGCCTGACTGCATTATCCCGGCCAAGATCTCCTGCTGCATCTCCTACGGCCAAAGCAATCATGGTAGCTGCAGCTCTGTCGGTAAAAGTTTTTTCATCAATTTTTATTTTATTAGTCATTTTCCCTTCCTGTTTACCATTACCGGTAACGTTACCGGTTTATTTTAAAATAAAACATATTCCTAATCTTCATGATACCCGTCTGGTAGAACCCCTTACTATAAGTTCTGTTTTGAAAATTATCTCTCTATTTACTTTTGTATTTTCAGCTATTTCTTCAAGAAGCAGCTCAACCCCTGCCCGCCCCAGTTTGTTTTTGAATGTATCCAGAGTTGTCAGTTTTGGATGAACAAGACGGGATATTTCAATATTATCATGCCCAATTATAGAAATATCATCTGGAATAGAAAGCCCTTTCTCAAAGACAGCTTCATATGCGCCAACAGCCATAAGATCATGAGAGGCAAATAGAGCTGTTATAGAATTACTTTGATTAAGAAAGACTTTCATACCTTCATACCCTGTATCTGCACAATGAGAGCCAGTAAAAATCCATTCATCTCTGAAGGACAGATCCGCTTCTGCAAAAGCTTTTTTATAACCTTCCAGGCGCTCTGTTCCGGATAAAGTTGAGATTCCTGTCGTAATATGACCAATCCTGCGATGCCCAAGATCTATCAGATACTTTACAGCACTGTAAGCTGAATCTACATTATCTATTGCAATAGTAGAAATAACAGATTTAGGGCTTTTTCGGTATATTTGCACTGCAGGAAACTGATCTTCCTTTAATTTTATAAATTCTTCCTGATTTGCTTCTGAGAAGGAAACAATAATTCCATCAACCTGTTTGCTGCGAAGAAGTTTTAGTGCTTCCTTTTCAACTTTATTATCATGGTTGGTATCAAAAAAAATAACAGAATATCCAAACTGTCGAGCCTTCTCTACAACTCCCCTGGCTAGTTCCGGAAAACTGGGATTTGTAATATCAGGAACCACAAAACCAATTGCATTGGATCTTTTTAGAACAAGCCCACGGGCAACACTACTGGGGCTGTATCCAAGCTTACTTATGGCAGCTTTTACTCTAATATTGGTTTCTGAATTTACATCGGGTTTCTTATTCAGGACCCTGGATACAGTGGAAACAGAAACTCCTGAATGTCTGGCAATATCCTTTATTGTAATAGCCATAAACTATACAAACCCCTCAAAAAGATTCACAAGTCTTATGATAACGTTGCCGGGAACGTTACCAGTTTCATAATAACCTTGTTTATATAATTATACAAGGGGAATTTAGATGATAAATGAAGTTCTTGTAAAATACCTTATGTGGAGTCGAAAATATAAATCCTTGTAATGTAAACGTTGACTTTTTTATCTAACCTAATTAACCATAAGAAACTGTTTAAACTGAAATTCCATCTGGTCGGGCATCATTATCTGAGCAACACACTCAATTGCATAATCATCAGTCATCCCTGCTATATAATCTGTAACAAGATTATTAAAGCTCCCGTCGACGGTTGTATAGAAATCACTCATTTTCCCAAGATAGTCACTAAACCGGACTGCCAGAAGATTATTTTCTTTTGAGTAAGATTCAAGATCATCCCCATATTTATCAAAAACTTCGTTCAGGTAAGAAAACAGAAGCTTCAGTATTCGTTCAAAATATTGATTATGACCAAGGAGTATAGGGTGATAATAGATGTTCCTGTAGTTAAAGTCTCTCAGGATTAAAAGAGCTTCATAAATTTCATCTGAAAACCCTATTTCCCCTGTTTTCAGAGATTGCCGGATGATATCATCAGTCAGGTTGCTTATAATCATACTATTGGTGGTTCCCACTACCCGGCTTCCAGCCTCTGGGATATCACCTACTTTTATGAGCCTCAGCTGAATTGCATCCTCTATATCTCTGCCAAGATAGGCAATTTTATCGGCCATTCTTACAACAGCCCCCTCCCAGGTTGAGGGGTAATGGGTTCGCCCCTTCAGCGTCCCAAGATCTTTCACCCTAAAATCAGGAACTATGGACTGCTCAAACTTCTCACCGCAATGACTCACAATACCGTCCCTGACTGCGTAGGTAAGATTCAGGCCTCTTCCATACTGAATAAGATAATCAACAATCCTTAGGGAGTATAATTCATGTATAAAACCATTTTCGTTTTTACGCAGAGCATCAATTATTTTTTCACCGGCATGACCGAAGGGTGTATGACCGAGATCATGACCCAATCCGATAGCCCATGCCAGTTCCGAATCAAGGTCGAGACCTTTGCATATAGCCGAAGCAATTGACGCCACATGCATAACATGCTCGATCCTGGTACATATATGATCATTTTTAGGAGAGAAAAACACCTGGGTTTTATGTTTTAATCTCCGGAAAGGATAGGAATGAATTATCGCTGTCGTATCTCTAAAAAAACTGCCTCGGGAATCATCTTCCCGGGGAGTAATTCTCCTGTATAAATCATCGGGATTCAGTCGGTTAATTAATTTAATATCTTTCATATCTCTATAATCTAACATTATTTCATGAAGTTTTAACTATTTTTCTTAATAATTGTTTGATCTAGATTCATAAAACTTTTATAATGATCATCATGAAGCAGGAAAAAATACTGATTGTTGAAGATGAACGCATAATTGCAATGGATCTTCGACGAAGACTCATGCGTTTCGGTTACCCCGACCCGGTAATTACTACAAACGGTCTGGATGCCCTTAAGTCGATAGATGAAAACAAGCCTAATGTAATACTTATGGATATAATGCTTTCCAGTGATTTTGACGGTATTGAAACTGCAACAATTATTAAAGAGAAATATAACATACCCCTGATCTTTTTAACGGCTTACTCAGATGAAAAAACAGTTGAAAGGGCAAAAAAAGCAGAACCCTACGGATATATACTAAAACCTTTTAAGGAAAAGGAACTCTATACAACCATAGATATAGCAATTTATAAATTCCAATCCAATGAGAAATTAAAAAAACAGGAACGCTGGTCATCGGCAATACTTCACAGTATTGAAGATGGAATTATTGCCACTAATCAGGATGGACACATAGAGTTCATGAATCCCGTTGCGGAAAAAATCACTGCTCATCTGCAGGATGATGTTAGAAACTCCTCTCTGGATAAAATTTTTGAACTTATAGACGGAAAAACCCAGACACTTATTGAAATGCCGATATTCTCCAGAAATCAAAATGAACCGTTTATCTTCAAAGACTGTTTTATGAGCAATATCAGGCAGGAAAGAATTCCTGTCGAGGGATCAATTGCAGCAATAATTGATAAATATGGAAATATTGAGGGTCAGGTACTGGCATTCAGAGATATATCTGAAAAACGTGAACTTTCCCAGACAATCTCATATCAGGCAAAACATGATACATTAACAGGTCTCTACAACAGAGACTGGTTTTCCCAGATTCTGGAAGGATTAATTAATGAAACCACGGGTGAGGGAAGGAGTCATGCTTTCCTCTATATGGATATCGATCAGTTCAGAGTAATTAATGAGGTCTGCGGTCATACTGCAGGTGATGAGATGCTTCTGACCGCTACTAAAATAATCAATAAAGTAATAAGAAGCAGTGATACCTGTGCAAGACTCGGAGGAGATGAATTCGGAATTATCCTTGAAGGAGCACACCTTCAGCAGGCGATGTTCATAGCCCAGCGCCTCCAGTCACGACTCATAGAAAGCAAAGTGATCCGGGATGATCAGGTATTCAACATAAATACCAGCATTGGTATTGTTATGATTAATGATGAGTCACAGAATCTCCAGGCAGTTCTGGCTGCTGCGGATGATGCCTGTTTCATATCGAAAGACAAAGGCGGAAAAAAAATAACTGTCTATAATGATGATGAAAACACCTTTGTCAAACGCCGGGGAGAAATGCAGTGGATCTCCCGTCTTACAAAAGCTCTGGAAGAACAGCGGTTCGAACTGTTTTATCAACCTATTCAGGCTTTGAACCCGGATTCCAGGACACTCAAAAAATGCGAAATCCTTATCCGTATGAAAGATGATAATAACGGTCATATACCTCCTTCAGATTTTCTCCCTTCTGCAGAGCGGTATAACCTTATGCCTGCCAT
>JAJRQE010000050.1 GCA_024280415.1 Spirochaetota bacterium
TCCTGAGTTTTTTGAAGGAGTGGATCTTCTTCTGTGTGAGGCGAGTCTCTATAATAAATACCTGGGAGTTGTGGAGGGGCATCTTACTGCCGGTGAATCAGGGAAAATGGCTCGGGAGTCCAAAGCAAAACGACTGATTCTAACCCACTTTCCCCACTCAGGGGATCACGGTGATCTTAAAAAAGAAGCCGGTGAAGTTTACAATGGAGAAGTATCTCTTGCCGAAGTCGGTAAGGTCTGGGAGATTTAGTAGATTAAAGAGTCTGCTAATTTAAAAAATTGATGAGTTTTGAGATCAGCTCTGTATAAAATACATTTTGTATGTCATAATCAGGAGTAATATGGAGTTTTTGCTATTTATTGTCAGGCGGTTTTTGCGACTCATACTCACAATCCTTATAATCTCTACAATTATTTTCTTTGTTATAAGGGTTATTCCAGGTGATCCGGCTTTAGTAGTTGCAGGAATTGATGCCTCAGAAGATGATATACAGGCAATACGTGCAAGACTGGGAACGGATGTTCCTGTAGCTATTCAGTATACACGTTGGCTTGGTGATATCGTTCGTTTTGATTTTGGAGAATCTATGATCTCCGGTGCTTCTGTAAATAAACTAATTATGGAAAGATTTCCCCTTACCCTTACCCTTGCTGTTCTTGGTATCGTCCTGGGAATCATTGTTGCAATCCCTCTGGGGGTTATGTCGGCTGTGCACAGGTGGTCTTTTTGGGATTATTTCGGAATGGTATATTCCCAGATGGGTATGGCGATTCCAAGTTTCTGGCTGGGAATGATTCTGCTGCTTGTCTTTGCTGTAAAAATCCCCCTTTTCCCCCTCTTTGGTTCTGACAGTTTGAAAAATTTAGTATTACCTGCCATAGCTCTAGGATTTGCCAGAGCTGCTGTTATACTTAGACTTACCCGTGCGGCAATGGTGGAAGAGTTGAGTCGGGAGTACATTATTACTGCCAGGGCAAAAGGGCTTACAGACAGGATGATCCGTTATAAGCATGCTCTGCGAAATGCAATGATAGCTGTAGTTACAGTCACCGGAATTCAGTTCGGCTACATGCTGGGGGGAGCTATCATCGTGGAACAGGTTTTCTCCCTTCCAGGGTTAGGTCGATTATTTCTTTATGCAATTTATCAAAGGGATTTTCCCCTTATTCAGGGTGGTGTTGTCTTTATTGCAGTTATATTTTCCCTGGTTAATTTTGCAGTTGATATTCTCTATAGTCTTCTAAATCCAAAAATAAGGATCTCTTAATGACTGAAAGAATATCTTCTTCCACTCTGGAAATCAAGGATCTCGATGTAAGCTTTATACAGGGAGAAAAAGAGGCAAATGCTCTTAGGGGAATCAGCCTCAGTCTAAAACGCAAGGAAGTGCATTCTCTTGTAGGGGAATCAGGTTCGGGTAAAACTGTTACCTCAACCTGCATAATGGGGCTTCTCCCCCCTCAGGTTGCCCGGATAAACAGGGGTGAAATCTTTTTGGGAGAACAGAATATTCTGGCTCTTGAAGAAAAAGATCAGAGGAAGATTCGGGGGAAAGAGATAGCCATGGTTTTCCAGGAACCTGCCCGCTATCTTAATCCCACATTAAAGGTCGGAGAGCAGATAACAGAGATGCTGCGGCTCCATCTTGGTATGGATAAAGGAGAGGCAGTAACCCGTGCCCTGGAAATACTCGATCTGGTGGGGCTTGATGGAGGGAAACGTATTCTTGGCAGTTACCCCCATGAGCTTTCCGGAGGCATGAAGCAGCGGATCATGATAGCTATAGCCATTAGTTGTGATCCTTCTTTTCTGATTGCAGATGAACCTACAACTGCTCTGGATGTTACCCTTCAGCTTCAGATTTTAAATCTGATACTGAGCCTGAAAAACAGACTGGATATGGGAATACTTTTTATCTCCCACGATCTTCGTGTTGTGAGGGATATATCTGACTGGATTTCTGTAATATATGCAGGTAGAATAGTAGAATCAGCATCTAAAGAGGAGTTGTTTTCCAATCCGAGACATCCTTATACGAGGATGCTTTTTGAATCCATTCCCGATGCTGATAAGAGGGGAAAGAGGCTGAAGGCGATACCAGGAAAGGTACCGGATGCGGAAAATATACCACAGGGATGTGCTTTTCATCCCAGGTGTCCAATTGCAGAGGAGATTTGCGGCAGTAATCAACCTGAAACTAAGGATGTGGAGAGTAATAGTGCTTTGGACAGTCATACAGCAGCATGCCACTTAATTGGAAAACAATGGAAAAATTAATTGAACTGAAAAATATAGAAAAGGTTTTTAAAAGCCATAAACTCATTTCTGTTAAGAAGGATGATTATGTGGCGGTAAAAAATGTATCGCTGGATATTGAAAAGAATACAATTTTCGGGCTTGTAGGTGAATCCGGTTGCGGAAAAACTACTCTTGCAAGGTCTGTAATGCTTCTTGATCCCCCAGGCTCCGGGGAGATTTTATTTAATGGAACCAATATAGCCGCACTTTCCGGGAAGGATCTTAAACCTTACAGAGCAAGAATGCAGATTGTTTTTCAGGATCCCAACAGTGCCCTTAACCCGAAAATGTCAGTCTATAACTGCATGAAAGAAGGATTGGTAAATATTCGCTATCCCAGAGATAAAATCAGGTTCCGAATAAATGAGCTTCTTGATCTGGTTGGGATATCCCCAGGACATGCAGAGAGGTTTCCCCATGAATTTTCCGGAGGACAGAAACAAAGGATAGTTATTGCCAGAGCCCTTTCAATGGAGCCCGAGTTTCTTGTTCTGGATGAACCTGTTTCCAATCTGGATGTATCGATCCAGGCTCAGATTATTAATCTGCTTCTGGATTTAAAGGATGAGTTTTCTCTTACCTATCTGTTTATCTCCCATGATCTTAATCTGGTTTCGTATCTCAGTGATCAGGTTGCAGTAATGTACAAGGGACAGATTGTGGAGAGTGCGGAAACAGAGAAGATAATGGAAAGTCCTCTCCATCCCTACACCCTCAGACTTTTTTCTTCTGCACCGGGGCAGGAAAAGAATGAGTTATTTGAAGCAGAGGAAGGGTACAGTGATGGACTTCCTGATGGGTTTACCTATTTCCCACCATGTGCTGAGTCCCTTCTGAGACTAATTGATACAGGAGATGGCCACAAAGTAGGTTGTTATGCATTTAACGGATCGTAGATCCGTAAATTATATTTAAGGAGTAGGATATGAGAAAAGGAATGAAAATTGGATTATTTCTTCTGGTATTTATTCTTGCAGCAGGTCTAATGTTTGCATCAGGAAGTAAAGAAGTCAGGCCTCTTAACTTTGCACTGGCAGGGAATCCGGATACACTGGATCCTCAGAAAACTTCCGGAACACTGACTTTTCAGACAGTAAAAAGCATTTATGATACTTTGGCAGAACCGGATGAAAACGGGGTTATTGTACCGGCCCTGGCGGAAAGCTGGGATGTGTCATCCGACTCCCTTACCTGGACGTTTCACCTGCGTAAAGGTGTAAAGTTTCATAATGGTGATACATTTACCTCTGCAGATGTGAAAGCCTCTTTCGAGAGGATTCTTGCAGAAGAAACCGGATCTCCCCACACAAAGGAACTGAGTATAATAGCTTCTATAGATACTCCGGATGATATGACTGTTGTGTTTAATCTCTCCGGTCCTCATGCTCCTTTTCTTGCCTCACTGGCTTCAGGATGGGGTGCCATTCTTCCCAAGAGCCTCATCGACTCGGGACATGATTTTGACTCCCTTCCTGTTGGAACAGGACCTTTTAAGCTGGAGGAGTGGGTCAGGGACAGTAAGGTTGTATTTGTAAAAAACAATGATTACTGGATGAAGGGACTTCCCAAACTTGATAAGGTTGTTCTTAATATAATTCCCGAAACATCAATACAGGTTCAGAGCCTTCTGGCTGGTCAGATTGATATTGTCTTTATTGTAGACAGTGACGATATTCCTATGCTGGAGGCAAGTTCCGATGTGACTTTGGAAGAAAATCTGACATCACTTATTTTGGTTATGCCTATGAATACGAGTGTAGCTCCTCTGAATGATATTAGAGTACGTCAGGCTATTAACTATGCCATTGATAAACAGAAAATTCTGGATATTGCATACGGCGGAGGACAACCCATTGGTACATTTATGGACAGGGGGAATGCATATTACAAAGATTTTACAGATCTCTATCCCTACAATCCTGAAAAAGCAAAGGCTCTTCTTAAAGAAGCAGGAGTTGGCGATGATGTTGAACTGAAGCTTTATCTGCCCCAGAACTATACTCTCCATGTTAAAGCAGGAGAGATGTACCAGGAGATGCTGACCCAGGTCGGTCTGAATGTAAAGATTCAACTGATTGACTGGTCCACATGGATCAGTGATGTATACAGGGCAAGCAAGTTTGATCTCACAGTAATCGGGCATACAGGTAAACTTGACCCTGATGGTACTCTGGGAGGATACGGTGAGGGCAAATATGTACAATGGTTCAATGATGATGCTGCAGTTATGATTAAGAAAGCAGCCGCAACTATTGGCTATGAAGAGCGAAAGGTTCTCTACGATAATGTTCTTGAGATTATGGCAAAGGAAGTTCCTTTTGTCTATCTTGGTTCTTCATTCCGTACTACAGGACTCAGATCTGATGTTACAGGTTTTAGGATTACACCAAATCTGGATACTTTTGATTTTAGGTGGACAGAGTTTAAATAGATGGCATTCAAAAAAAAGAACTGGATTTTTAATATTGCAGTTTTATTTATAATTTTACTTGGGGCGGCTGCAATAGCAGCCCCCCTGATTGCTCCTCACAGTCCGACGGATCAGCATATTGAGAAAAGATTTTCTCCTCCCGATTCCATAAATATCATGGGAACTGATAATTTCGGCAGGGATATCCTAAGCCGTATCATTTATGGTTCAAGATCAGCACTCCTGGTTGGAATAGTTTCTGCGACTATTGCTGTTGTTATTGGTATGTGTGTGGGTCTCTGGGCAGGATTGGGCGGAAATATTGCAGATAATATATTAATGCTTTTTATGGATAGTCTGTTGTCTTTTCCCACAATTCTTCTGGCAATTACAGTTGTCTCATTTTTTGGATATGGTCTTGTTCAGGTTATGTCTGCAATCGGAATAATATACAGTCCTGTTTTTGCAAGACTTGTAAGAGCAGAAACTCTTGCCATTAAGACTGAAAGCTATATTGAGGCTTCCCGTGCCCTGGGCACACCAATTCTAAAAAGGGTCGTTATCCATATTATTCCAAATCTCCTTGGAAAGGTGATTGTTCAGTATACCATTACCTTTGCTCTGGCAATTGTAATAGAAGCATCGTTATCCTATTTGGGACTTGGCACTCAGCCTCCTACACCTAGTTGGGGTCTCATGCTTAAAGATGCAAAAAATTACCTTATTCAGGCTCCATGGATGGCAGTTTATCCTGGTCTTGCACTGGCTTTTACTGTATTTGCTTTTAATCTTATCGGGGATACCCTTGCTGAAAAGCTGAATCCCAGAGTACTCAGGTAAGCGGGTGCAGGTAGATGAAAATAGGTGTTCTCTCAGATATTCATATCGATATTAATTACATTGACAGAGATGAAGTAACTCCGGCAATATGCAGTGCTGTAAAGGTAAGGTCTCTGGATATGATGATAATAGCCGGAGATGTGGCCAGTGACTACAAGCTTGTTATTGAGTCTATGGAGGATATTGAAAAATATACAGGGATTCCCTGTTTATATATTCCCGGAAATCATGATATCTGGACAGAAAATTATCCTGATCTTACTTCCTGGGATATTTATGAAAAGCTCAAAGGGTTTCCCCGTAATCTGACAAAAGAACCCTATATGTTCGGCAGGGACTGGATTGTAATAGGAGATATAGGCTGGTATGATTTCAGCTTCGGGGATACGGGGTACAGTTTTGATGATTTCAGCAGAATGAAGTACGGTGAACGTGTGTGGCAGGATAGTATAAAAGCCGTCTGGGGTAAGTCGACACATGAAATGCATAGTTACTTTCTTCATAAGCTGGAAAATCAGCTGAAAACTTATCAAAATAAAAAAGTAATAATAGTTACACATGTTTTGCCAATTTCGGATTTTACTGTACTGCCCCCTGATCCCATGTGGGAGTATATGAATGCCTTCCTGGGGAGCCGTGAGTACGGCGAACTTATTTTACGCTATCCGAATGTTAAATATGCAATATCCGGACATGTTCATTATCGAAAACGTAAGCATATTCAGAATACAGAGTTTGTCTGCAGCTGCCTTGGGTACAGAACAGAGTGGTTCGAAAACGATGATGCGGGTACAGAAGTTGAACGTGCCTTAATGACAATTAATATTGATGACTGATGAGCCAATTCCAAATCGAACGAGTTTTGAAATTGGCTTTTTTACTAAATATTTAAAAAAAATGTTGACTAGTTCCTCTTTAAGGTTTATTCTGCTTTTTTCCCTGCTTAAACTTATGTAATTTAGTTATTTTGCAATTTATAGCAATAAAAATTGTGGATACCTATAAAATAAGTATATGTTTTTATAGCTTCCTGCAGAACTATCTTTTCCAGGAAGCTGTCTTTAGTAATAAATTTGCAGGGAGATAACCCTGTTAACATTAACATAGAACTACAGATTCTGAAAAATCTGTAAAACCAAAAGGAGAGATTACTATGAGTGACGTTATTATAAAAAATTCAAGGAATACGGAAAATGCACCAAAAAGTGCTTTTTCTACACAAACTGTAGCTTTTTCCCATTACA
>JAJRQE010000051.1 GCA_024280415.1 Spirochaetota bacterium
ATTCCCTGCCAGTTCAGGTGGAAAGGAATAACCCCCTCTTGAATCTACGGCAGCAAAGTGGAAAAGGTGGGTAAGTTCATGGAAAAGAGTACCTAGTTTTTCTGTATTAAAATGATTATTATGAATAAAGGGAAGATTTATTCCAATAGTATGTCCTTGCCCGGGATTATAGGATAGAGGCTGAACAAATGGAGGGCCGGGAGGAGATTTATCTCCTGTTCGGATAATCATCTTGATTTTAGGTATTTCAGTTTCTGCAAAAAGATAAGAACAGTAAAATTCAAGAGCCTCGTCAAAATTGATGCTATGTCCGGAAAGAGATATGTTGTCAGAATTTATATTATTTAAGGCTGCAGTCTTCCTGTCCTCATCTATAAGGAATTGTTCAATTTCCTTCATGAAGGTAGAATTTTTATAATACCAGTAGTTTTGATAGCCCTCTTTTTCTGCCTGATTATTGCGCCCTCTGATAAGATCAGAAAATCCGTTGTTTATAAGTTGTTCCGATTCCTTAAGAAGAGCTTCTTTTGCTTTTGTACTTTTTTGTCCCAGAAGTTCCCTGTATGAGTAATCGTTCCCATCAATTGTCGTAGTAAAATTAAATCTCGCACTCAGGAGATCCTTTTCAATATACGAAGTTTCGGATATTTTCTCCTCCAGGAGTAATTTAATCTTACCTACATAGTATCTCTTAAAGGGAATATCCGGAAGCTCCTTCCCCAGTTTAATCAGCCACTTACTCCTGGCTGTTTTACCTTTTTCAGGTTTTCCATCCCAGAGGGATTTAGAGTAGGCTCTGTAAAATTTGTCGGATTGGTCTAATAAAATCATTGGGAATAGATTATCCTCTTTTTGCCTCTTTGTGAAGTTTTCCAGCCATTTTTACTTGACTTTGTAGGATGATTTTAATATATATACTAAACTATATATTTAAAACAGAGATAGTTTTCTCCGGTCAGAATGTATGGTCATAATTGGTACAATATTATATGGAGAGGATAGAATGACAGAGTTAAAGACCCTCGGGTCTATAAATATACGATACAGTAATCTTGCAGAGACAAGCTGCTGTCTCTCCTGTGGTGGAGCTATAAATCATGCAGCAGCTTCCATGGGTGAAGTTTGTGCGGATCTTGGAAGCGGCAGAGGTTTGGATACAATAAAACTTGCAACAGCAGCCGGAGAAGACGGGAAGGCTTACGGAATAGATATTTCGGAAGGTATGCTTAAAAAAGCAAGGCTCAACGCTGGTAAGTTTAATATAAGTAATGTAGAGTTTGTAAAGAGTGAGCTCGAAAATCTCCCCTTTAAAGATAATGAACTTGATCTTATTATCTCAAATTGTACTATAAATCATGCAGATGATAAGGGAGCCGTCTGGAAAGAGATCTACCGATCCCTTAAACCAGGGGGCAGGTTTGTAATAAGTGATATTTACTCTCTGGAAGAGGTTCCTGAAAAATATAGAAATGATCCCGAAGCTGTGGCAGAATGCTGGGCAGGGTCGGTAACAAGAGATGTTTACCTCAAACAGTTGGAGGATGCAGGGTTTCATGATCTGGATATTCTGGAAGAGAGTGACTCCTATGAGAAAGAAAAAATACAATGTGTGAGCTGGACGATCAGAGCTTTCAAGAGCTGATCTTTAGTAAAATAGATGAAGGAGCAGCAAAGTATGAAGAAGAAGGGAATGAAATCCTTAATTCGGAAAAATAAAGCATCCGGGAAAAAAGTGGCTCAGTGCTGTGCCAAGATTTCTCCGGTTGTGGCCGGTTGTCACGACTAAGAGTCAAACTGCGGCCGGGTCCTTTAGGTCCCGGCCCTTTTTTTTGAGGTTTTACAAATGGAAACAATGAAATCAAAGTATAATATTTTCTATAATCTTGAGGATTCTGACGAAAGCTATATCGTGAATCCCCTTTACGGGGAGGCTGACTTTCTTGACAGCAGGAGATCAGCGGAATACCGGAAGGGTAAGTTTACAAATCCGGATGAGTGGCTGGAAAAGGGATATCTAATAAAATCCAAAGAAGAGGAAGATAGATCCTACAGGGATAAATACTTTAAATTTATCGAAGAGAGAGATGAATCTGAGGTTCAGATATTCTGGGTTCCGAATTATGCATGTAATTTCGGCTGCAGCTACTGCTATCAGGAAAAATATGCTCCGTCCCCTTCAGAAAATACTCTGGAGGTTCAAAAAGCTTTTTTCAGTTATGTTAAATCTGAGTTTGCAGGCAGATCCAAATATATAACCGTTTTCGGGGGAGAACCTCTTCTCCCGGGAACTGCACAGAAGGAATTAATATCCGCATTAATTGACGAAGCTAATCTTCAGTCTTTAAGCCTTGCCTTTGTTACAAATGGATACAGTCTTCAGGAATATATTCCTATTCTGAAGAAAGGTTTAGTCAGGGAAATTCAGGTTACCCTGGATGGTATTGGTGCAACTCACGATGAAAGGCGTCCCCTGAAGAGTGGAGGGAGTACTTACAGTCAGGTAATTGAAGGCATTGATGCAGCAATAAAAAATAAACTTACAGTAAACCTTCGGGTTGTACTGGATAAGGAAAATATTAAGGAGCTCCCGGCTATTGCAGAACTGGCAAGGGAGAAGGGATGGATTGGTTCCGGTTATTTTAAGACCCAGCTCGGAAGGAACTATGAACTTCACAGCTGTCAGAAGAATTCAGGAATTCTTTATGACCGGGTAAGTATGTACAGGGATCTCTACAGCATGATCAGGGAAGATCCTTCTCTCCTGGATTTTCACAAACCTGCATTTTCACTTTCCAGATTTCTCTGGGAAGAGGGGGAACTCCCGGAAGCACTTTTTGATAGTTGTCCTGCCTGTAAGACGGAGTGGGCTTTTGACTATACTGGTAATATTTACAGCTGTACAGCAACAGTAGGTAAATCCGGTGAAGAGCTTGGAACATTTTTTCCTGAAGTTTCGAAAAAAGAGGATCTTATTGATGAATGGGAATCCAGAGATGTAACATCAATTCCTGAATGCAAAGGTTGTTCACTGCAGCTTGCATGCGGGGGTGGATGTGCTTCTGTAGCAAAAAATCAGACTGGTAAAATTCTTTCACCTGACTGCCGGCCTGTAGATAAACTTATGGGGATGGGATTATCCCTCTATTACAGTATAGATAAAATTAAGAAATATACAGAATAGTTTGTAAGGAGTAATATATGGAAGAAAAAATTAAAGAAATAAGAGAAGCAGATTTTCAGGCAGAGGTGCTTGAAAATAAATTTGCAGTGGTTGACTTCTATTCAACAGACTGTCCCCCCTGTAATGCCCTGGAAGAAAAATATGAAGCATTAAGTGAGATATATGGTGATGATGTTCAGTTTATTAAGATATTCCGTCAGGGGAACAGAGATCTTGCAGAAAAACTGGATGTTACTGGTTCTCCTACAGTACTTTTCTATGATAATGGACAAGAATGTGGTGATAGGCTGACAGGAGGGGTTCTCCGTAGTGATATCATGAAGAACCTGGATGCTATGGTAGGGGAGTCACGGGCTGAAGAACTCCATTCCATGATTAAACCTGTGGAGACTGAGACTGATGTACTAATACTTGGTGGAGGCCCTGCAGGGCTGACAGCTGGAGTTTATCTTGCCCAGGCTCATATTGAAACAATTCTTGTAGATACGGCTCTTCCCGGCGGGTATGTTGCAACAACCCATCTTGTTTCAAATTATCCCGGTTTTATTGAACCACAGAACGGCTACATGTTAAGTCACTATATGAGTGAGCAGGCTATAGCAAATGGAGTAGAGTTCCGGGCAGCAGTTGAAGTTAACAAGGTGGATCTTGAACGCAAGCGAATTAAGATTGATGGTTTTGAGACTATAAGAGCCCGGAAAATAATTATTGCAACAGGATCAAAGCCCCGGCCTCTTGGTGTTCTCGGTGAGGATACCTACAGAGGTAATGGAATAAGCTATTGTGCAACATGCGATGCTAAGTATTATCAGGATAAAGAGGTTGTAATTATCGGGGGTGGAAATTCTGCCATTGAGGAGGCTCTCTTTATTGCGAAATTTGCCAGTAAAATAACCATTGTCCACCAGCTTGATCATCTTCAGGCCAATAAAGAAGCTCAGAAGAAGGTTATATCCCATGATAAAATAGAGATAATATTCGAACATGAACCCAGAGAGTTCAGGAAATATGGGAATATGGATATGGGTGTTGTTGTTGAGGATCTTGAGAGCGGAAAAAAGAGGGAGTTAAGGACAAATGGAATATTTATCTTTGTAGGTTTTATTCCCAATATCTCCCAATTAAGCAATAAACTCAAAGTGGATCAATGGGGATATCTTGAAACGGATATTGAAAAGCGAACCAATATAGATGGTGTCTATGCAGCCGGAGATGTTACTTCCAAACCTTTCAGGCAAATAACAACGGCAGTTGCGGATGGAACAGTTGCTGCAATTGCTGTAGGGAAAGAGCTGGAATAGTGAACTGTCTGGTTTGCAGAACAAAAAGCTGCAGGAGTAATATATCCTGCGGTGGCGAAAAATTTTCTACAGACCAGGTTCTGGATCTCTATCATACCCGGGAGACAGCCTCTGTAATTCAGGGGGCTGCTTCTCTTGTTGATAATGGGAGGGCTGGGGAACTTTCTAGAATTGAAGAACTACTTGATTTTGCAGTCTCTTTGAACTATACAAAAATTGGTCTTGCGTACTGTTATGGTATGGAGTCCCTTGCTGTGGATATCCGGAATCTCTTTCTTGAAAGAGGTTTGTCCTGTATCGGAGTCTCATGTACCTGCGGAGCCATGTCTCAGAAAGAGGTTAATCTAAAGAGTCCTCTGGAAGGTGTCAGCTGCAATCCTTTAAGTCAGGCAAAGCAGATGATGGCAGATGGTGTTGATCTTGCTGTCACAGTCGGACTATGTATGGGTCATGACATACTGTTTCAGAGAGAATTCGACAGGGATCAGACTACTCTGGTAGTTAAGGACAGGGTATTCAGCAATTGTCCTGTAAAGGGTGTTGGAAAACTAAAAATTTCTTCTAAAGAATCGTAATATTGAACCGCCGTATTTTCTGATATCAAAACATTCAAAACTACCGACTCTCTCTTCCCATTCATCAGAGGATGGATGGTGCATAATAATAATCCCGTTTTCCTTCAGAATATTAGTTTTATCTATCTGCACAATAATTTCTTTCCGCCCTGTAAAGGGGAATGGTGGATCGGCATAGATAATATCCCACTTTATTTTTGCTGTATCAATATACCGTCTGACATCCATAATCCAGAGGGATATATCGTTATCCGCTATCGTAAGATTTTCTAAAATAGTACGTTTTTTCCCTCTGTCTTTTTCAATGAGAAGTACCGGATCTGCTCCTCTGGAGGAGGCTTCAATTCCAACTATTCCCGATCCTGCAAACAGATCCAGGAAGGACTGTCCCTCCAGATTACCAAGTATCGAAAAGAGAGATTCTCTCCTGCGATCCATGGATGGACGGATTTCTCCAGGGGGGCACTTCACAGTTCTTCCCCCATATCTTCCCCCTGTTATACGCATTAAAAAATTTCTCTGTATATTTTTTTATTCAGCATCTATAGCTCCTTTAAAAGGACTGCATCTGTCAAACACTTCCCTTATTACACTGTTTTCGCTTAGAAGGAATCCTGGATCATTGTCGAGGATTTTACCAGCATCATCTCTTGCTCTTTCAAGAATTTCAAAATCCCTTACAAGATCTGCATAGGTAAGATTAAGAAATCCCGACTGCCTTCTTCCTGCAAGTTCTCCTGGACCACGTAATTTAAGATCTTCTTCGGCAATGGAGAATCCATCGTTATAATCCATCATAATTTTTAGTCTTTGTTTCCCTGTTTCGGTGAGTTCTTTTGCATATACGAGGAAGGCATAGGACTGATTTTTGCCTCTGCCGACTCTTCCCCTGAGCTGGTGGAGTCCTGCCAGTCCGAACTGTTCCGCATGTTCAACTACCATACAACTGGCATTGGGGATATCAACTCCGACCTCAACTACACTGGTGGATACAAGGATATCAATTTTTCCCGAAGAAAACAGTTCCATTGTTTTTATCTTTTCCTCTTCAGGAAGCTGTGAATGGATCAGTCCCAGGTGGTAGTAGGGAAATACTTCTTCTCTAAGGTATTTATACATTCCCTCGGCATCTTTCAGATCTGCTGGTGAATTGTTCGTCTCAATTCTTGGGTAGACAAAGTAAGCCTGGTGGCCTTTGTCAATCTCAGTTTTAACTGCGGAATAGACCTTATCCTCTTTTCCAATTACCGAAAGATGGGTAATAACCGGTTTTCTTCCTATGGGCATGGTTTTTATTACGGATACATCCATATCCCCAAAGAGTGTCAGTGTCAGGGTCCTTGGGATGGGTGTAGCTGTCATTAGAAGCAGATCCGGAGTATCCCCTTTTTCGAGTAGGGCTGCCCTCTGATGAACACCGAATTTATGCTGCTCATCCACAATAACAAACTGAAGGTTTTTAAATTCCACATTTTTTGTAAATAGTGCATGGGTTCCAACTACCAGATCGATCTCCCCTTTTTTCAGAGCATCAAGAAGTGGAAGTCTATGTTTATCCTTTATATTTCCCCTAAGAAAAGCGAGACGTACCCCCAGGGGCTCAAGGAGTCTTGCTGCATTTTCAGCATGCTGTCTTGCAAGAAGTTCCGTTGGAACCATGAAGGCTACCTGACCCTGGGATTCAATTATTTTTAGGGCTGCAAGGAAAGCTACAAGAGTTTTTCCGCTTCCAACATCACCCTGGAGCAGTCTTGCCATTGGAGAGTAAGATTCCATATCCTGATTTATCTCCTCCAGAACCGTAAACTGATCCGGAGTAAGGGTAAACTCGAGGTTATTTATGAGTTGCTTCTGTAACTTGGAGTCAGAATCTGTAAAGCTCCGTGAATATCTCCTGGGTTCCCTGGATCGTCTTCCAACGGTAAGCTGCAGATAGAAGAGTTCCTCGTATCTTAAAAGATCTTCCGCCTTTTTCAGCTTTTCAAGAGATTCGGGGAAATGGATATTCTTTACAGCTTCATTTCTATTTATAAAATTATATTTTTGAACTAAGTTTTTAGGCAGCTGATTGTGTGTGTATTGGGCAAGTTCAGAAATAGCTTCTGAGACTGCTCGTCTGATAACTCCCTGGGTCAGTTTATCTCTGAGTGGATATATTGGAATAATCCTGTTGAAAACAGCAGGATTATCAGAAAATTCTTCAACCTCGAAGGATGATGCCTGGAGTTCCTGAAATCGGTATTCAAAATTACCGTAGAGGAAAAATTTTTTCCCTGTAATTAGTTTCTGACTGAGAAAGTTTCTCCCAAAACAGATCAGGACTGCTGTCCCGCTTTTGTCCTTTATAAATACTTTCAGAGTTCGTTTTCTACCAAACCCCATGTAGTCCTGACCTGTTATTTCCACAATGGTGTTGACATAACCCTCTCTGTAGTCCGAGAGGAGTACTCTGTCCTTTCTGTTTTCGTAGGTTCTGGGGATATGTCTAAGGAGGTCTGACACATTTCTGATACCTATTTTTGCCAGAGCCTCGGAACTTCCCTTTCCTATTCCTTTCAGCTGTATAACTTTTTGTTTCAGTTCATCTGCATACATTTCAAAAAGGGAGCTGAGACAGATAAACAGCCAGAAAATTAAAGAGACTGTTTCCCAGAAGGAGTGTCGCAAGGAGTATTGCTCCTGTTACTCCAAGGGCAGTCATATAGGTGACATTACTGCTTTTGAATATTTTGTTATAGCTGAAATTTGTAAGAGGTGAAAGTATTGTCTCCAGAGTTGACATTAGAGGAGACCTGGAAGTCGGATTTAAGAGACCAGTTACCAGGCGTATGAGTGTCAGGATTATAAAGAATGTTATTAGAAAATTTACAGCTGACCATGCTGCTGTCAGAATAATAGATAGTACTATTCCCATGGTAATAGTACCGTAACTTGAGAGAGTATTTAAAATATCAAGTACTATAACCAGGAGAAGAACTCCCGCTACAGGAGAAAAATCCATCATTCCGAATTTTAAAAAAGGGACTTTTCCAAAATAATTGAGATAAGGATCTGTGATGGAGCTGAGAACCTCGTAGGGTTTTCCCATGTTTGATCCTCCAAACCATGTTATGATTATCCGGAGAAAAATAAGGAGCATATAACCTGAAAGTACTCCTGTAGTTATTCGTAATGCTAAATCCATTTAAGTTTCTTCCTTTTTATTCAGGATACCCACACCTCTTCTATAATAGGGTTGGTTTCAATCTCTTTAATTGTATTCTCAGAGGCACCCATGGTTATCTGTCCGGTTACTTTGATAATTGTATCCTTACTGCTGCCAGTCCCTGAGTCTATATGTAAATATACTGATGAATTACCCTGATTATCAATAAGAAAAGATCTTAAAGTTATAAGATCATCCTCATTATAATTTCTTCCCATTTTAATATGGACTTCAGAGTCCTGGGATTCCTTCATCTCCTCAGGTCTCAGAATCTCATCTACCAGAAATTTGGGATCACCTCTTGAATTATCAACCTTTCCGGTAAATCCGAGTATGGCATCTACAGTTAGATAGATCCCTTTCTCCTCCCAAATCTTTGGGAAGATTATCAGTTCCATAGATCCTTCAAAATCTTCAATCTGAAGGAAAGCCATCTGCTTCCCTCTTTTTGTGACAATTACCCTGGCGGCTGTAATTGTACCCATAACTATATATTTTCTGTCTGCCATAGCTTTGTCGGCATGGTTAAGGTGTAAAGTTATACTTTTCTGCCATATCTGTTTGTATTTATCCATGGGATGTCCTGAGAAATAGTAACCTAATAGCTCTTTTTCATTACTGAGCATCTCCAGAACAGGAAATTCAACCACTTTTTCGATATCAACAGAGGGGAGTGCCGATTCGTCACTGCTGTCAAAGAGAGATGTTTGTCCAAACATAGACAGCTCTTTATTTTTTGTTACAAAGTCTACTATTTTTTCCAGGTTATGGAGGAGGGTTGCTCTGTTTTCTTCAAAGGCATCAAAAGCGCCGCAGTTTATTAGTGATTCAAATACCTTTCGGTTAACACTCTTAAGATCAACCTTTTCAAGGAAATCGATAAAGGATGTAAAATCTCCATTCTCCTCTCTGGCTCGTATTATCTCCTCTACTGCAGCAGCACCCACATTTTTTACCCCTACAAGGCCATATACAATATCTCCCTGGGCAACTGCAAATCTTTTATATGAGAGATTAATATTTGGAGGTAGTATTTTAAGCCCCATATTTTTGGTTTCGGTTATGTAGAGAGTCATTTTATCGGGATTATTTATTTCGTTTGTCAGGTTGGCAGCCATAAATTCCGCAGGGAAATTTGCCTTAAGATAGGCTGTCTTGTATGCAATTACAGAATATGCAGCAGCATGGGACTTATTAAATCCATATCCAGCAAAGGGAACAAGCATCTCAAAAATCTCGTTTGCTTTTTTCTCTGTATAACCCTTTTTAACGGCACCATCAATGAACTCGATTTTCATCTTGTCCATCTCTTTTACCTTTTTCTTACCCATGGCTCTACGGAGAATATCTGCCTTTCCCAGGGAAAACCCTCCGACTATTCTTGCAACTTCCATGACCTGTTCCTGGTAGACTATTACTCCATAGGTAGGTTTAAGTACTTCCTCAAGGCTGGGATCCGGATAGGTAATGGCCATTCGTCCGTTCTTACTTTCAACAAACTGGGGAATATACTGCATAGGACCCGGACGGTACAGTGCATTAAGGGCAATAAGGTCTTCAATTGAGTCCGGTTTAGCCTGTTTGAGGATTCCCTGCATACCGGAACTCTCAAACTGAAAAATGCAGACACTTTTCCCTTCTCCCAGGAGCCGGAAAGTTTTCTGATCATCTTCAGGAATATTTTCGGTAGAGAATTCCTTATTATCCCGTTTTATAAGTGTTTCAGTATTTTTAATCAGTGTAAGAGTTTTAAGCCCCAGAAAGTCCATTTTGACCAGACCGCAGTCCTCAAGAAGATCCATGGTGTACTGGGTGGAAATAGACCCTGTTTTGGAATCTCTGTAGAGGGGGACATAATCTGTCAGGATACTTCTTCCTATAACAACTCCTGCGGCATGGGTTGACGCATGTCTGGAAAGACCCTCCAGCCTCTTCCCTGTATCTATTAGCTCTCTGAACCGGTCTCCCTTCTCTTCTACCTCTTTTAATTTAGGTTCAAGTTCAATGGCTCTTTCAAGAGTCATTTTCAATTCTGAGGGAATAAGTTTCGAAATCTGATCAGCTTCTGCATAGGGGAAATCCAGAACCCTGGCAACATCTCTTATTACTGCCTTTGCTTTAAGGGTTCCGAAAGTAATAATCTGCCCGACCCTGTCTTTACCGTATTTTCGGGTAACATAATCTATTACCTCCTGTCTCCGTTCAAAACAGAAGTCAATATCAAAATCGGGCATGGATATACGGTCGGGGTTTAGAAAACGTTCAAAGATAAGTCCATACTTAAGGGGGTCAATATCAGTTATCATGAGACTATATGCCACAATGGAGCCGGCACCTGAACCTCTTCCCGGCCCTACGGGTATATCATTTTCCCGGGCATAGTGGATAAAATCCCAGACTATAAGGAAGTATCCTGTAAACCCCATATTTATTATTATGCCGAGTTCGAAATCCATTCTTTCTCGTATTTCATCTGTTACAACAGGATACCTTGTTTCGAGACCCTTTTGGGTGAGTGCCCGGAGATAATCATCTTCGCTCTTATACTCTTCAGGAATCGCATATTCCGGGAGGAGGGGACCCGGTAGGTTAATTTCAATATTACATTTTTCTGCAATCTTTACTGTATTGGAAAGGGCTTCCGGAACATTTCTGAAAACCTCAAACATCTCCTCCCTGGATTTCATATAAAACTCAGAACTTGAAAATTTCATCCTGTTAACTTCATGCTTTTTTTTGTTGGTTCCAATACATATAAGTATATCCTGGGCATTGGCATCTTCCCTGTCCAGATAGTGCATATCATTTGTTGCAATCAGGGGAATTCCTGTTTTTTTCGAAAGATCAATTATCCTCTTGTTTACAATTTTCTGTTCCGGGATACCATGATCCTGAAGTTCCAGATAATAATTACCCTTACCAAAGATTTTCTGATAGAATTCTGCCTTAATCAGGGCATCTTCAAACTGATTCTCCAGAAGTTTTCGGGGAATATATCCTGCCAGGCAGGATGAAGTACATATTAAATTCGAACTGTACTCTTCCAGAAGTTCATCATCAATTCTGGGTTTGTAATAGAAACCTTCAGTGTAGGCTTTTGATGCCAGAATCATAAGGTTTTTGTAACCCTCATAGTTTTTGGCAAGGAGAATGAGATGGTTGGCCTTATTCCCTTTATCTGTACCGGACTTTATGTTTCTGCTTCCAGGAGCTATGTAGAATTCACATCCAATAATGGGATTAATATTTCTGGATTTACATTCTCTATAGAAATGGAGTGCCCCGAACATATTACCGTGATCGGTAATGGCAAGATGTCTCATTCCCAGTTTTTCGGCCTTGGCAACCATTTTTTTTATAGACGCAGCACCGTCAAGAAGGGAGTAGTCTGTATGGTTATGAAGATGAATAAAATCAGGTACCTCAGTCATTAATGAAGAATATAAACCTTATCTTATGCCTCTGTAAAGCCTCTTGGAGGGGTAATGTCAGGGGAGTAATTCCTCAAGAAACCAGTATATAAATCTTGCCGCTCTGGCTCTTCGGAATGATGTTAATTCTCCGGTCAGATTTTCCAGCCATGTTTGATTAAACTCGGCAATAGCTGAAATATCTTTTGCCCCCAGGGGTACTTTTTTTCCTATAACAAGTGATTCCATTTCGATGCTGCGGACAGTATACTTCCCGGAGTTCCCAATAGCCATTCTGAAGTCATTCACCATTCCCTTCTGTATATCTGCAATGACTGCGAATGAAATTGATTTGTCCCCGTCCAGAAAGGGGTTCCCGTCACTCTTAAAAAACTGTCTGTTCCAGTTCCCAAAGGGAATCCTTATCCGGGTCAGTATTTCGTTTTCTTTTAGCTGAATTTCTCCTGTTTTATTAAACAGCCTGTTTATCTGTATCCATCTTGTTCCTCCCGTCCTTCGCAGTTCCAGACTGACATCCATAAGCAGCAGCACACTGAACAGATTCAGTCTTATTTCCGGCATACAGATATGTCCACCGATTGTTGCTGTATTTCTTATGGAAGAGGGGCGTATCATCCTCATGGCCTGGGCGAGAGCATGGGGAAGTACATGCTGACCAACGTTTAGAACTCTGTTTATTACAGCACCGGAACCTATCTCCAGAAAACGTTCGGTCCGGCGAATTTTTTTTAGATCAGACAGCCGGGACATCTGAATAATGTTCAGGGGCAGCCCCGGAGTTTTTCCCAACTGTCTGCCCATTAGACCTGTTCCTCCGGCCCATAATACCGCCCTGGGGTTCTGATTTTTAATACTCAGGGCTTCATTAAGAGTTGAAGGATAAAAAATATGACTATGAGTTTCGGTCACGTCTTCTCCTCCTCCGGTAGTAGGCTCCGGCTTTAACACTACTAAGAAGGGTTGAAAGGTCAGTACAGGAACAATTAATACCTTCAAATGCTTCGAGAACCTGGTGGTTATCAGGTTCCATTGAACTCTCCAAAATTGAATGTAGAGTCATTATTTTCCCGGGTCTGCAGTAATCACATGGTTCATAACCTGTATCATCGAAGCCCTTAAGTATATCCTCAATCTCATTTAATCTGGAAATTCCCTCGTATGTAACAATTTCGGCATCCCTTGCCTGAAAAGCCGGAATAAGACAGGAGGAAACAAGATCACCATTAAAGAATATTGAACATCCTCTGCACAGTCCTCTATAGCAGCTTGTTCTGAGACTCTGGATTTTTGCCGAACCTTTTAGAATATCTGCAAGCCTTGTTTCCGGGGGCGAATCAAATTCGACATTTTTCCCATTAAGTTTAAAACCAATTTTCATAATGACTCCAGGTGCTGAAAAATTATTTCTGGTGTTACAGGTAGAGTATCCAGATATATTCCTGTTGCCTGGGAGAGTGCCTGTACAAAGGCAGAGGGGATTATTGTATCAGGGATTTGTGCCACTCCTCCACTGGATCTTTTTGAGTCCATAACAAAGTCAATCTTTATTTCCGGAAGTACAGATTTTTCCGGAGTCTCGAAACCGGTATGTGAAATGATCTGGCGAAAAAGCTCACTTCCTCCGTTTGCCCAGGCAAGGGATTCAAGAATTTCCGCTTCTGCTGCAAACCTGGCTGCTTCAATATTATGGATTCTTCCAATATCAAAGAGTGTCCAGATTCCTCTTATTGAGGGTCGGAGGAAAATTGGATCCAATTCAATTTCCACAACTGCAGCTCCCCAGGAAAGGGCATTAAAAGGCATCCCTTTCAGCTTATCCGAATCCCAGACCTCTTTGCCGGGAGACTTGAAATTCCTTTTCTCTTCTATGGGAAGTGGTTTGTGAAACTGATGTTTTTTTATCCCCAGACAGCATTTCTCAACCAGTCCGGTCATAATGCTTAGATCATTGGATAAAAAAGATGGCCCGGAATTTGGAAGGATCGTAGTGTCCCCCCTTACGATCTCGATGGAATCAGCTTCCAGACCCAAAATTTTCCCTGCTGTTTCCTTCCAGATGTTTCCCGGAGTTGCTCCGTTTGAACTGCTGGAAATATATAACCTGTTTCCCTGATCCAGTTTAACCTTCATTGTATAGGCTTCCCTGTTTTCTCTTTTTCTGGTAAATCCGTTTCCGGCATATCCTATGGCAATACCGATCCCTCTAAGGTTATTACCAGGTATCATGTTTCCGGTCTGTCTTTTTTTTAAAACCTCATAGGCCGAGTATTTTCTGTTAAAATCTGATTTTTCCCCTACTCTTGTCAAAATATTCCCTGGGGATACCTGTTTCAGGACTCCTCCGGAGGGTAATTTTAGATTTTTATCCGGGAGGTATTCCCTGCGAAGATCCACAGGATTTCTCTTTTGGAATACAGCTATTCTTGAAAAATGGGTTTCTGTAGAAAAGACACCCATTCCTATTCCGCATCCTTTAAACACATTCATTGGAGTCGAAGATGTTTTTACTGCAATGGCTTTAATACGTAAATTGGAAACAGAGTAGACAGATGCTGCTCCCAGAATAAGCTGACTTAAAATTTCTTCTGCAAACAGGGAGTAGGCTCCAATATCAACGCTAATTTCAATATCTTCGGCAATAATTTTTCCGGATTCATTAAGGAGAGTTTTTCTGGAAATTTTAACAGCTGGTCTTTTTACAGTAAATTCCAGTATATCCTTTGGTTCTTCCACAATTTTTACCTCTTTTCCCGATTTTATGGCCAAAAGAGAGGCAATAGCAGAATAAAAAGAGGGGAGAATTAGTTTTTCATCATAGGTATGGTGGTAGGGTTCAATTCGTACCTGTATTGATTTTCTTGGGAATCCGCAGATCTCGGATGCTGTCTTCTGAACATGAAAGGGCCACTGGGAGGCAGTTTGAATTTCCAGAGCATTATTTTTGTATCTGGCTATGGCACCAATAGGATAGGTAATAGGAAGAGTCTGAACAGATGTTCTGTACTCACCCTCGATTGTATTGAGATTCTCTTTAAATTTGCTTTCAACACTTCCTCTTAAAAATTTTTTTCTGGAAGTAATCTGTGTCTGTTCAGAATTACTGAAAGATAAAAGTGAATAGTCAGTTTTATATTCCAGGAGGGTATTTCTGCAGAGATCCAAAACCCCTTTTTCATCAGGGCCGCAGATTACCAGAACAGGTTCTCCTTTATACCGAACCTCTCCATCACATAGAA
>JAJRQE010000052.1 GCA_024280415.1 Spirochaetota bacterium
AACGCTTAGCATGAGCGGAAGCCTCGCAGGAGCTTGCGACGAGAAGCTTTCCGTTCCATGCGTTTGTTACCTTTAAATATTCATCTCCGATTTTAGTAGGCATTCTCTCTCGTACTTATTGCAATTATGTATACTATTTTTTCAATATCATTTATTTCGTAAAATGTTCTGTAATTTCCGATTCTATATCTCCAGGTTTCTGGTTTATAATTCTTTAATTTTTTTATATTTTTCCCATAATAGGGTTCATTTTTTAACTGAGGATATGCTCTTTTGTTTAACTTATTCTCAATTAAAGTTTTATTTCTTCCTTTAATCTTTCCCATAGCTCTAATAAAATTATCAGTTTCAAAAACCCTATATTTATTCAAATAAATCTTCCTCTTTTCTTTGCTGCATCAGAACTTCCTTTTTGTAATGATCTAAGTAATTTCTCATCATTTAAAATGTTTTCCATTTCAAAATCATCTGCATAATCTATCTCTTCAATGTACTTTAGGGTTGCCGTTTCAATATAGTTTGATAGTGGACGATTGTCAGCTAAAGCATGGTTTTTGATAATATCGTAACTAACATCATCTAATCGTAAAGTTACAGTTTTTGGCATAAATATAAACACCTCCTGAATATAATTTATTCTTTATTATTCTAATATAGTCTCATATTGGTTTATTGTCAATTTAATTTTTTACTTCTAAAACCCCCCTGGCTCTCTTTTCTATATTCACTTTTTTTACTGCCATTGGGATTAATTCCCTATTTTTTCTGCTTCCACCGGAGGTTTCTTAAACACAGTTGTGAGATTTGCATCATTCATAAATTCAAAGATCGTAACCGTATACAGGCTCCAGAGTCAAATTCAACCACTGGGGTTTCTTAATTTTATAACTTTTTGCCGTTTTTGGCCATTTTTGTTGGCAAAATTCACTGATGTTACCCAGAAAAAAGGTAACGCCCAAATGACCAGCGCCCTCGCAGGAGCTTGCGACGAGAAGGCGTCTGTGTCCATTTGTTTGTTATCAATTCCTTCAATCTCTCTCTTCCTATCGGTTTTTTCCCTTTCCTTCCTTTTTCAATTATACGCTCAGTTTCCAATAAATTCTACAGTTGTATTTTAGGGCTCTTACCGATCCTGGATAGAAACTGTAATCTAACGACTTCCCCAAAAGCTATTCTTCCACTAGGGTTTCCCTTCTCTTTCATAAATTCCACAGTTGTATTTTGAGACTCTCACCGATCCAGGATAGAACCTGAAATCCATACAATTTTCTCCAAAGCTATTCTTCCACCGGGGTTTCTTTCTTTTTCTTAAATTCCTAAATTCCACAGTTGTCAGATTTGTTTCATTCAGTAATTTATAGCCATTTACAGTGAACAGGCTTCAGAGTCAAATTCCCATTAAATTTTTCTTAAAATAAAACTTTTACTCCAAAAAGCCTGATTCAGTTTGGGCTTCCACACAGTCCTAAACCGGAGAAGTGATAACGTTCCAGGAATATGAGAAGTTGCCGTCGGGAGCTTGCGACCAGAGGCAATTTGAGTGGAGCCGAAGGCGTAACCTCATATTCCTTGTTATGTGCCGTTTCTGTCTTGGTTATGTAATAATAAATTTCTCAAATACATGAATGTATTTGAGAATGAAACCAGTTCTTTATATTTCACTTCTCTTTTGTTGTCCTTTTATTCTTTTAATATCAAAAACAAGAAAAAGACAGGTTATTATCCAAGGGATTAAAGATAATAATGAAAGTATCATTCCAATAACTCCCATTGTAGCAGGTACAAGCATCAAAAATCCTGATATTATACCAGTTCTTACAGTGCGTTTTGAAAAATATTCAATTTTATTAAAAGATTTAAATAGAAGAATAAGTGATAACCCACTTAGAGTATAATAAATAAAGTATGAAGATCCCTTATAAACACTTAATAGTAACTCTCCAGCAGCAATCAATGAATATTTCTGAATTTCATTTGTCGACTCAAAAAACTTATTAGAAATTGTATACATTTCAATAAATCGATTTGATGAAAAATATATAGTAATGCTAATAAATGATAAAATAAATGCAAATATGGTAAGATTATTCATTTTATTTCTGATTATTATAAATAGTGATAAATAAAAAAATATCATTAGAATGTTACTAAATATATATACAATATCAAAACCAATAAATCCAATTATTGGAGTATCATTATATAATGAAAACCATTCTAATATCGTATTAGGATGTGGAAATATAATAAACAGAGCCATCTGGATAGGGATTAAGGCAACTAATAAATAAATGATTTTGATCAATAAATTACAATAAGAGGCAATATTTGAATGATTATTCATGCATGTACTCCAAATTTTCATAGATTATAAGCGTAGAAAAACTGCGTCAACATAACATCTAATGATCATCAGCTTTACGTAAAATATTATTCTTCATGTTCGCCATGGACGGCGGGATCTTCCTTAAATAAAGTCAACCAAGACAGAAATTGCACATAACTCATTTTTATCCGGTATTGTACTCCACTTATCTGAAAAAGGCACATATTTTTTCTAAATTCCTCAAAAAAATACAGATCCTGTATTCTGGAACTCTCACCGATCTTGAATAGAAACTGTAATCCATACAACTTCTCCCAGAGCTGTTCTTCCACCGGGGTTTCTTTCCCTCTTAAATTCCTAAATTAAACAGTTGTAAAATCTGTATCATTCAGTAATTCATATTCAACTTCACTAAACTGGCTCCAAAGTCAAATTCCCCATTGTAAATTTCTTAAAAATAAAACTTTTACTCTGAAAAGCCTGCTACAGTTTGAGCTTCCAGACATTTCTAAGCCGGTGAAGTGATAACGACTATTTCACCTGTTTGGTCAGTTAAGGTAGTATGAATCTTGTCAGCATAGAAAACAAGCAGAATTTATTATTACTGCCAAATCTGGTGCAAATTTTTGTTCTATGTTCTTCCCCATTTTAACTTCCTGAAAATAT
>JAJRQE010000053.1 GCA_024280415.1 Spirochaetota bacterium
AAAATACAATAGACAAGAATTTGATCAGGGCTGTTTGCCCCGATGTTTTTCATACCCGAATACAACAGGAACAAACCAGCCAAAGAAGAAAATGAAAAAACTACCGTATGAACAAAAAACTCCTTCTCCTTCCATATAATAAATAAAAAACCCAGACTCTCAGCCAACAGAAGGAAGACAATTAAAAAATTGCTCAGATCGTAGCTAATAAGAGCCATTATTGCCAGAAGTATCATTAGCTGGGATATGAGAGTATCCGTTGAAAATAACCACTCTATTTTTAGCTTCTTTGCCCTTCCTGCCAAAATAAAGAGAAGTGCTCCTGCAACAAAAAGAGGGATATATACATAGTCAGTTTTCGGAGCAAATTTAATCAATCCTACTGCAAGAAACAACCAGTTTACAAGATGAACAATTAATGGTGTAACCTCGAAACCTGAATTACCGTAAATCCTCCTGTAATGAAGAAACAGTGTTATCATGGCAGTTACAATAACCGCAGAGACAGCTGAAATATTGTAGAAGCTGTCCGTCAAGTCTATCTGGAAACTCCAGAAAATCATAAATCCAAAGTAGAAAAGGATTGAGACAAGATGGTGAAGATCCCATTTCTTTCTGAATGATATTGCAATTCCGGAAAATGTTACAATTGTAGAAACAATCAGGGTTACAACAGACTGAGGTGCAATGGAAACGGCAACAATTCCCAGTACAATATGGAGTGAGGAAAAAACCTGCTTTTTCCCTATAAATGCAAGAACTATATTCAATGTAATTCCAGCACTTAACATAAGCAGCCCCAGGACAGGAGATTCTATCCACCTTATTCCCGGTATACCACCTGCACCCAGAGAGGCAAACAGAAAAACAGCAGCACCAGAACTCCTTAGCCAGACTGAAAGAAGGTGAAATTTCTCATATTTCCCTGCAATAAAAGAGATTCCTCCCAGTGAGGCTGCTGCAAGAACAATTATCCAGAATCGAAACAGTGGTGATATTCTGGTAGAGGCCCAGACTCCGAAAAAGCTTATACCTGCAACAAGAATCACAACTCCAATGACAGCTATCCATTTTTCAATAAATATATGCTCAAATTTCTTTAGTAGAATGACAGTTTTCTTCCAATGGTTTTTGTTCGTAAGGGATACAGAAGAGGACACACTATCTTTTTGAATCTGTTCCGGGAAAGTTTTTTCTTCTGAACTAAGGATTCCAGGTTCCAAAAGTTTGTCACTGTTTTTTGGTATTTTATCCTTGTTTCCCTTATGCAGATCAGAAACAGAGGGTTCATCCTTTGCAAAACCAGTCTGAGATATCTCTGATATATTCAATTCCAATTTTTCAATTCTATTTTTTAGAAGGGAAATATCCTTTCTGTTCTTTCGGATAAAGAGGAAATGTATTATTGCAAATACAATAAAAATTATTGCTACTTCCATTTACAGAAAAGTATATATCATTCAAACAAATATGTCAGCAAGATTTAAATAAAGCAGATTTATATGCCCTAACAATGGACAGAATTGCATTCCAACCCTGGTTTTTTTTCTTAATATTTCAGAGAATACATTATAGTTATACGAAATCTACTCTTGTAAAAAAGATGCTTTCAAAACTTTAATATTTATATCGTTGTACTTTCTGTTTCGAGCGTCGGAACAAATAACTGGTTGGCTATTTGTTCAGCGAGTGGATATACCATTAGTCCTGGGTGCTTACAAATTGGGAAATGTATACCATCTGTATTTCTCAGGGATTCTGCTGTTATTATCCAGGTAATCATGAAAAATATTACATACCATATCGTACAAGGTATAAAACCTCTGGATCTGGCAGGAATATGCGGTTACAATATAATCCAATATGGAGAAAGAAAAGGGTCTAAAAAGTATAATAACCGGTTTTAGCAATGAATACCCAATAAAAGAAAGAATATTTATTTACTACATGTTCTTCTTCGCTGTTCTGTCGTCTGCAACCATTGGGGTCAACATCCTTAATAACCTGGACTTTTCGTTTAATTATAAATGGATTTCCATTGCAGTTTTCAGTTCTTTTCTCCTTGTTATTGCGTATAAAAAAATAAGGATTCCTTTGGTGCACAGAATAGGCGCCTATATTCTTGTACTGATACTCTTGCCTGCAAGCGGCTTGTCCAGTGCAGGTCTTGTTTCTCCGGGCATCATGTATTCCTTTTTGGTTCTGATTCTTATTAATTATCTTTTTACAGGATTTGAGAGAGTCTTTTTAAACATCGCTGCTATTCTGATTAATATGGCTCTTATTATTCTTTTTCGATTTTATCCGGAAATCTTTAAGCATTTGACCAGACAGGAGCAGTTCCTTGACTGGATAACAAATGTACCGGTGGTATCCACATTTATAGTTATACTGCTTATTGCTTTTGAAAGAGCCTACGAAACAGAACGAAAGACGAATGAACAACATACAGAAATGCTAAAGCAGCTTTCCCTAACCGATTTTTTGACTGGGCTGTATAACAGAAAGCATCTGGAGGAGAAACTTAAATTTTTGTGTGATATTTTCAAGCGGACAAGTGAATCTTTTTCTGTTTTAATGATGGATATTGATTTCTTTAAAGAGTATAACGACCGGTACGGTCATATTGCAGGTGATGACTGCTTAAAAACAATGGGTTCCATTCTAAAAAGGAGAATAAGCAGGAATACTGACTGGGCATACCGATACGGCGGGGAAGAGTTTCTTGTTCTGCTTGGGTTTTCTGATGAAAAGGCAGCACTAATTGTTGCAAAGCAAATCCAGGAGGATCTTGCCGCAGCAAAAATTATTCATGAAAAGTCATCGGTAGATAATTTCCTGACGGTCAGTATCGGAATTGCCTCCGTTCATGGAGAGTGCCAGCCACCAAAAATTATCCTTGAACAGGCGGACGAAGCCATGTATAAAAGCAAGAAAAACGGACGTAACACCATTACCCTATTTAAACACCCATAAAAAAAAGAGAAAATTACTTGCTGCTATTTGCTGCTTTCAAAACTTTAATATTTATATCGTTGTACTTTCTGTTTCGAGCAGATATAGCTACATCCAGAGCCGTTACAACAGCATCCATACTTGCAATTTCAGGTTTTAAGGCAATGAGCTTCCCAATTGCCGCCATGTTTGCCGCACGGTCACTTCCCTCAGCTTCGGAAATATCATTTGCCTTCAGATCCACAACTGTAATATCAGTTCTTTCCGGCTTCCGATCAATAAGAGAACTATTGTAAATTAGAAGTCCTCCAGGTTTTATTTTTGATTCAAATTTTGTCAGAGAGGGAGTATTCATGATAATAGCTATGGAAGGTTTTGGAACTGTAGGGCTTCCTATTTCAACATCTGAAATTACTACCGAACAGTTTGCTGTCCCTCCTCGCATCTCAGCACCGTAACTTGGAATATGGGAAACAAACTTTCCCTCGTTCATGGCAGCTATACACAACAGTTTTCCTGCCATGATTACACCCTGCCCGCCAAAGCCTGCAATAATTATCTCTTCTCGCATTTGCCTAATCTCCTGTTATTCCTGCCTGTCTCTGAAATTACCCAGAGGGTAATAGGGAACCATTGCATCTTTTACCCAGTCTGCTGCCGCCTGAGGTTTCATTCCCCAGTTGGTAGGACAGGTTGAGAGAATTTCAATAAAGGAATAGCCTTTCCCCTCTATCTGGTTTTTAATACCCTTTTTTATGGCTTTTTTTGTTTTCAGGGTATTTTTAAAATCGTGTATGGAGCACCTTTCTATAAAAACAGGTCTTTCCAGAGAATTTATAAGCTCACATCCCCGAATGGGGAACCCGACATCCATAGGATCACGTCCGTAAGGGGTTGTAGCGGTAATCTGACCGACCATAGTTGTTGGAGCCATCTGTCCACCGGTCATACCGTAAATTGCATTGTTAATAAATATTGTTGTAAAGTTTTCACCTCTGTTGGCAGCATGAATGGTCTCTGCTGTTCCTATGGCAAGAAGGTCTCCGTCCCCCTGATAGGAGATAACAATACTATCCGGATTTACCCTTTTCAGGCCTGTAGCAACAGCAGGAGCCCTGCCGTGGGCGGATTCACATCCGTCAATATTCATATAGTCATATATCAGAACGGAACATCCTACAGGGGCAACAACAATAGCCCGCTCCCTGACTCCAAACTCATCGAGAATCTCTGCAAGAAGCTTGTGAACAATTCCATGTCCGCAGCCCGGGCAGTAATGGGTCTGTTTGTCCACCAGGGATTCCGGTCTGTTGTATACATATTTATAATTTTTGGTTTTAGTTTCCATAAGCTTTGATCCTCCTCTTGATCTCCTCTGTTTCAGGAAGCATTCCTCCGGATCTGCCGTAAAAATCCACCCTTTCCGGGTTATCGACGGAAAGCCTGACATCTTCTATCATCTGACCAAGGCTCATTTCTACTGTTAATATCTTTTTTGCTTTTAAAGATGCTCTCTTCAGGGCTGCTGCCGGGAAGGGCCAGGCTGTTATAAGCCTGAAAAGACCGGCTTTCACACCCTCTTCCCTTAGCTCATTCACAGCAGCACGGCATATTCTGGAACTGGTTCCATATGCTACAAGAAGATATTCAGCATCCTCTGTCAAATACGATTCAGATCTGCACTCCCTGGAAGAAATCTCATTATATGTTCTTTCAAGAGACAGATTCATCTCCTCCAGAACATGATCAGGGACAAGCTTAAGGGACGCTATTTTATTTGGCTCTCTTCCCTTTGCTCCGGTAAGAGCCCATGGCTTTTCAAATACCTTTCCTGTAGGTTCCGGTAGGGTAAGAGCTTCTGATATCTGTCCCAGATATCCGTCACCAAGTATAAGGACTGTTATTCTGTATTCATCTGCAAGATCAAAGGCAAGCACTGTAAGTTCCGCCATCTCCTGTACACTCGCAGGGGTAAGAACTATATGCCGGTAGTCTCCGTTCCCTCCGCCCCTGGTTGCCTGAAAGTAGTCTCCCTGGGCACCTGCAATATTGCCAAGACCCGGTCCTCCTCTCATTATATTAACCACGACACAGGGCAGCTTTGCTCCTGCAAGATAGGAGAGCCCCTCCTGCTTGAGACTCATTCCAGGTGAACTGGTAGATGTCATAACCCTTGCTCCAGCCGCAGAAGCACCAAAAACCATATTTACAGCTGCTATTTCACTCTCTGCCTGAAGGAAAGTCCCTCCCACTTCGGGAAGCCGCCTTGACATATAGGCAGGTATTTCATTCTGGGGAGTAATTGGATAACCGAAATAAAACCTGCACCCTGCAATGATTGCTGCTTCACCAAGAGCTTCATTTCCTTTCATAAGTATCTGCTTACCCATATTTTTATCCTTGTTCATACTTAATTACTTCGATTACCATATCGGGACATATTATTGCACATGCCCTGCACACAGTACACTTCTCTTCATCAATGCAAACAGAGTATGGCACACCCTGTTTGTTGAATGTTTTTGACATCGACATAATATTGACCGGACAAACTCCGTTACAGAGCTCACATCCCTTACATTTGTCTATATTAATTATAGGTTTTCCCCGCATAAGGTATCTCCTTGTCTTCTTACTGTTCATTATATGATACACTGTTTTGCTATATAAAACAAATTCTTTCGGGAACTATTTTCCCCCGTTAAGTATACAATGGACTGTCAATATGATAGCCTTAAAGCAAGCAACCCGGCCTTTTTTCTAAAGTTTATTGCAAAAGCCTGATATTGAAAAGACTGAGGCCATTAAGTGGAACAAGAGAGTGATAGAGGATAAATACAAATTTTTTGCCAACTGCCCAAGAAATATGGGTGAACTGTCTTCAGTGGAAATCAGGAATACAGGCGGAAGTGATATTAAAATATCCCCGGCAGGTGTATCCTTTTCAGGAAATCTTGAGACAGCCTACAGAATGCTGATATGGTCTAGAATATCCGGCAGGCTGTTTATGGAAATATCAGAATTTGATGCAGAATCATCAGATGATATATATGCAAATTCAGGAAAAATCGACTGGTCTATGGAGATGGGACTGGAAACAACTTTTTCCATAAGCTGTGATCTTATTAACAGTCCTGCGGCAAATCATCCTAATTTTGCCAGTCAAAGGGTTAAAGATGCTATTGCAGATCAATTTAGAGACCGTACAGGCAGCAGACCTTCAATTGACGGAACTAATCCAGATCTCCGTATTCATCTCCTCTTAAAACAAAACAGAGGAACACTCAGTATTGAACTTTCGGGAAACAGCCTTCACAAGAGAGGGTACAGGGCTGTGGGAGGATCTGCTACTTTAAAGGAAAACCTTGCCGCGGCTATACTTCTGCGAAGCGGATGGGCAGAAATTGCAGCACAGGGAGGTTCTTTTCTTGACCTCTTCTGCGGTTCAGGTACACTCCCTATCGAAGCTGCCCTTATTGCAGGGGATATTGCCCCTGCACTTATGAGCGGCTCAAGGGGACCTGCAGGATGGAAAAAACACAATACAGACCTTTGGAATAAACTCATACAGGAAGCAGAAGAAAGGCGGGTTACAGGTTGTGAGAAGATGCCCTCTATTGTGGGATGGGATAATAATAAGGGCGCTGTCACTGCAGCTATTGCAAATGTAGAAAAAGCAGAACTGATAAACCTGGTTCATATAGAAAAACGTGATATTAACCGCCCCGGAGAATACGGAGCAGCAAAAGGGCTAATTGTCTCAAACCCTCCCTATGGGGAGCGTTTGGGGGAGCTTGAAGAATTATTCCCCCTGTATAAGACCCTGGGGAAAAGGCTGACAGAGGACTTCAAGGGATGGAAAGCAGTTATTCTTTCAGGAAACAACCAGCTATCCAGAGCTATTGGGCTGAAACCGGACAGAATCAATCAGGTCATGAACGGAAAAATTGAATGCTCCCTGGTAAGCTTTAGTATTTTTTCTGACAGGGAACGCAGTAAAATAAAAGAGGAGATCCTGGAAAAAAATAAAACCAGAAAACCCCTTTCACCAGGTTCGGAAATGTTTGCCAACAGGTTGAAAAAAAATCTGAAACGAATTAATAAGTGGGCAAAAAACAAGAAAATCTCCTGCTATAGAATATATGACGCAGATATGCCCGAATACTCAGCAGCTATTGATCTATATGAAGGTAAATGGGTAAACGTCCAGGAATATGCAGCCCCGTCGGAAATAGAGAAGGAAAAGATAAAAAGACATCTCCAGGAGATCATAGACGGCCTCAGCTATACTCTATCCCTTCATAAAAAGCAGATTTTTATAAAAACCAGGCAGAAGCAGCTGGGATCCGGTCAGTACAACAAAATTTCCATGATCGGGGAAAAACATGAAATTAACGAAAATGGAAATAAATTTCTTGTAAACTTTTCTGATTACCTGGATACAGGAATCTTTCTGGATCATCGGATAACAAGGGAACTTATAGGGAATTTATCCCGGGGCTGCAGCTTTTTAAACCTTTTTGCATATACAGGGACTGCGACTGTCTATGCAGCAGCCGGAGGTGCATTGTCCACAATATCGGTGGATAATTCCAATACCTATACAGAATGGGCAAAAGAAAATATGCATTTAAATGGATTTACAGGGAATAACCATAAGTTTGTAAAAAATGATTGTTTCCGCTGGCTGGAAAGAGATAAGTCTCTCTACGATCTGATTTTTCTTGATCCTCCAACCTTCTCCAATTCAAAAGGTAATGATAGAACCCTGGATATCCAGAAAGATCATACAGAACTTATAAGCAAATGTATTAAAAGATTAAAACCCGAAGGTATATTGATATTTTCAACTAATTTTCGTAAATTCAAGATTGATCTGGATTCTATGCAGAATCTGGATATTACAGATATAAGCCGGGAAACTATTCCAATGGATTTTGAAAGAAATCCTAAAATACACTATTGCTGGAATATAAAAAGGAAAAAATAATGAAAGAGAATGAATCGAACCAGAGAAAACTTGCAGTACTGATTGATGCAGATAATACACCTGCCAGAATTGTAAACGGACTGCTTGCAGAAATTGCAAAATATGGAATTGCCAGTGTTAAGCGAATATACGGAGACTGGACGAATCCCCATTTAAAAGGATGGAAGGATGCCCTTCTTGAATATTCGATAATACCGATACAGCAGTTCGGATATACCGTTGGAAAAAATGCCACAGATACTGCAATGATAATCGATGCTATGGATCTTCTATATACGGAAAGATTTGACGGATTCTGCATAGTCTCCAGTGACAGTGACTTTACAAGCCTTGCCGCAAGGATAAGGGAAGCGGGATTAATGGTGTACGGATTCGGAGAAGTAAAAACGCCACGACCCTTTGTAGTTGCCTGTGACAAGTTTATCTACACCGAAATATTACGGGAAGATGAAACTAATGAAACCCAGGAGAGAAAGACTACTGCAATTCTTAAACAGGATACAAAACTTGTAACCCTCCTGAGATTTGCAGTAGAGGATTCTGCTGATGATACAGGATGGGCATATCTTGGGAATGTAGGCCAGAATATTGCCAAGAGGGATCCTGCTTTTGACTCGAGGAATTATGGTCATAAAAAACTTGGTGAGCTTATAGATGCAACTGACCTGTTTACAAAAGAGGAGAGGGTTTTAAATAATTCACCCGGGAAATTACTGTACTACAAAGATAAACGAAAACGCAGATAATTTAGTCTTCTTCAATCTTAACAGGTGTATTGGAATCCTGTTTATTCCAGTTGAGAAGTACAAGAACAATACACCCAATTGTTGAGAAAAAGATCATTGCCTGTGCAATGGATACTACTGTTTCTGAAGGGATAATCATCTTTACTACTCCTTGATTTTTTCAAATACTCTATCATATATATTGTCGGACGTGAACCCGATAAATGTTAAATAATTAATAAAAGCCCTATTAAGTTTCCATTATCGATAAATTGAAGTATAATTTGTCCATGAATAGTCTGAAGGGTAAAACAGCACTCATAACCGGAGCCGCAAAAAGGATAGGTAAAGCCATTGCTCTTGCACTTGCAGAACAGGGAATTAATACAGTTATCCATTACAGCAGTTCGCCGAAAGAAGCAGATGAAACGGTCAGGCTTTCCAGAAAACTTGGAGTAGAATCTATAAAAATTAAATGCAATTTCAAAGATACTGCAGAAGTTGAAATTTTAGTTTCTACCGCTAAAAAGCTGACAGGTTCCCTTGACATTCTAATTAATTCAGCATCGGTTTATCCTGCAGATAATCTGGAAACCATGAACCCCAATGATCTTACAGAACTACTTAATATTAATACCATGGCGCCACTTATTCTGGCTAGAGAATTTAGAAATTTATGTTCCCCTGGAAATATAATAAATTTCCTTGATGCAAGGATGACAGATTATGAACCGGAACATATCAGCTACCAGCTTAGTAAACAGATACTCTTTAGCCTGACCAGGATGATGGCTCTGGAATTTGCTCCCGGAATAAGAGTAAATGCTATAGCTCCGGGAATTATTATTCCTGATAACAGTGATAATGAGGGTATTATTAACAAACTGAAAAAAGGAAATCCTCTGAACAGGATAGGGATGCTGTATGAAGTTACAAATTCAGTTTTGTTTCTACTCGAAAACAGCTTTATAACGGGTCAGGTTATCTATGTGGACGGAGGTAGAAATTTAAGAGGAAATGTTTACGGCTACTAATTTAAAAATGCTGTTCTGTATTAATTTTCCCTCTTATCTTTTTTAGTGTATGAAAAAGCAGTACAAGACCTGCTGTCCAGTTCACAGCTACTATTCCCCACCATATTCCGGCAATACCAAGTCCAAGAGTAAAGGCAAAGAGATTAAAGAAAATAAATGGAGCAGGTACCTGCCGGTAAATTCCAGTCCATAGAATCATTCCAGGTTTTTTTATCCCCTGTAAAACTGATCCGGACTGGAAAAGGAGGATATAACTATAAAAAGCAAAAAGCTGAATTTTTAAATAAAGCACTCCTATACGAAGAACTTCACTATTGTCGGTAAAAATTCTTAATATTTTACCTGCAAACAGCACCACTGGAACCATTACAGCCAAAAAAAGAATAAGCCCTAAAAATAAGGATTTAAAAAGGCCTTCCCGTATTCTATCCGTATGTCCGGCTCCGTTATTCTGCCCCGTAAAAGAAGCAAGGGCTGTATTTAAACCGATATTGGGTATTAAGGCAATTTGTTCTATTCGCATCCCGGCTCCATAAGCTGCAATAGCATTTTCACCAAACCTGGAAATATAGTAGGTAATAACAAAAACTCCTGCTGCCATAATAATCATATTCAATGCAGCCGGAGCTGCCTGTGCAATAATCTCTTTCATCTCATTAAATTTAGGAATAAAGCTGGTTTTCCTGCAATCCCGGAATATTCCCAGCTTAAGAGCACAGGAGGAAAGATAAATTAAGCTTCCAGCCTGTACCAGAACAGTTGCAAGAGCAATTCCGGGAATACCCATACCCGGGAAGTATTCAATCCCCCGGATGGTCAAACCAGACATAAGCAAAGGATCGAGAAGAATATTTATAAAAAAGCCTGCAATCAGAGTCTTGCTGAAACTTCGTGTATCCCCTGAAGCATTAAGTAGACCATTTATAATAAAATTCAGAATAAAAAAAACTGAACCAAAAATAATAACGCTGGTATACTCAACAGCATACTTAAGCAGCTCACCCTCTGCATTAAACAGGCTAAAGATCTGGTTCAAAAAAATATACATGGATATTGATGTCAGAATAGAAAAAAAGATACCAAGAATAATTGACTGAATAAAATATTCCACTACCTGGTCTTTTTTACCCTTTCCATAGAGGTTGGAGATTATTCCTGTTACTCCGGCTCCTATTCCTGATCCAAAAGCCAAAATTACTATGTACACGGGAAATGCCAGAGATAGCGCAGCAAGGGCAGCTGTACTGGATCTGCCGGCCCAGAAAGTATCGGTAAAGTTGTACATTGTATTAAAAAAATAACCTATACTTGCCGGTACTGCCATACCCATTATATGTTTGTAGACTGAACCTTTGGTAAGATCAAGTACCGGTTTATCCATTTTCACCCCCATATCTTACCATTCTACTTATAATTTAATTAATAAGCGATCCTTCTATCAGAGACTGAAGGTAAGGGAATTGAATTCATACCCTTTAAAACTAATCAGTTGCAAATTGGATAAAACCATTAGATAATAATATAGAAAAGGAAAAATAATATGGAAAATAAAAAAATTAAATTTCAGTTTCTAAACAAAATTAACTCAATAATTCTTGGAGGACTCTTTATATGGGGACTGCTGTTCGCAGGATGGTCTCCTATGCTGGTTATTGCAGGATACTGGATTGAGGAACTGTTAACCTTCCTGTTGACAGGAATTGCACTTCTTATACTAAGAATATCCGGGAGAAAACCCGTCCATTTTGGTAAATTTCTACTGGTTCTTGGTAGTTTTTTCATTGCCCATACAATTTTCATAATAATCCTTGCAGGGTTTGCATCCAAAAGTGACCCAATGGCGGAACAGGTATTCCTTGCCATATTTTATCCCATTGCCCGGGTGGCTCTGGAACTGGATCCGGGGTTCCTGGGCAGTATGCAGAATATTGCAGTTGTAGCTTTTCTTGGATTGTTGTTCAACCTGTACCGCTCGGTATTCAGCAAAGGGAAATGGCGTACTGTTGATACAGCCGATATTGTAAACAGATCTTTTGGAGCCTTTATTGCTCCTCATCTGGTAATTATCCTGGGAATGGGAACCATTATACTTACCAGTTCTTCGGGGTATCTTGCAATTGTACTCGTCCTTATTAAAGTAATTATTGATATTTCCGGCTTTGGGGACAAGGGGGGGCAAATAATCGAAAAAGAAGGTTCCTGATTATCGACCCGTTTAAATTAAATATGATAGTATCGAAAAATGTTTGACCAGGATGAAAAAATTTACCAGGTTTCAGATCTCACCTTACTTATAAAGGAAATACTTGAGGCCTCATTTCTAACTATTACTGTGGAGGGAGAGCTTTCCAACTTTCGTCCCTCCAGCGCAGGACACTGGTATTTTACCCTTAAAGATGAAGAGGCAGTGATACAGGGGGTAATGTTTAAAGGAAGAAGCGCCGGTGTGAAGTTTAGCCCTTCTGACGGACAGAGGGTAAAGATAAAAGGGAACATTTCTGTCTATGCAAAAAGAGGGACTTACCAGATAATCTGTACATCCATGGAGAAATCCGGAGAAGGTGATATCCTTGCAATGCTGGAGAGGCGTAAACAGAAACTGGCCTCCATGGGATTATTTGAAGCTGCCAGAAAAAAACCATTACCCGTATTTCCGGAAAGAATAGCTGTTATAACGTCTCCTACAGGAGCTGCTCTTCGTGATATTATCCAGGTTCTTGGAAGAAGAAGTTCAGGTGCCGACCTGGTTATTATTCCGGCTCCTGTTCAGGGTGAAAGTGCAGGAGATGAGATAGCTGCACAGATAAGGCGGGTTAATAAGTATAATCTTGGAGATGTAATAATTACAGGAAGGGGCGGAGGATCCCTGGAAGACCTTCTCCCCTTTTCCGAAGAATCTGTAGTAATGGCAATTGCAGAATCTGAAATTCCTGTAATTTCCGCAGTGGGTCATGAGATAGATACTTCCCTTTCAGATCTGGCGGCAGACTACCGTGCTCCAACCCCCTCTGCAGCAGCTGAAGTAGTTTCTTCAAGACGGGAAGAGTTGATTATAAGAGTTCATTCTCTTCAGGATGGAATCTCAGATAAACTGACAGAGCGAACAGAAAAAATCAGGATTCTGCTAAATCAGTTTACACCGGAAAATATGGAAAGAAACTTTCTCCAGATTGTTCAGCCTCTTTTTCTCAGACTGGATGATGCAAAGGAGGATTCTATCCGAACCCTAAAAGATCTTACAATAAAATACAGATATAAAATTGAACTTCTTAAGAATGATCTTAAGGGAAGTTCCCCTATGACTATCTTAAAGAGAGGCTACGCCATTGTTAACGATGAAGAATCGGGGAAATTGATTAAATCGGCAAAGGATCTAAAAAATGGTCAGAGAGTCGTTCTCTGTTTTGAAAAGGACAGCATAGATGCAGAAATAAAGGATTATGAAAAATGAAAAATTTTGAGGAAAGATTATCAAATCTCGAAGAACTTAACGAAAAAATGAAAGGGGGAAACATTCCTCTGGATGAAGCAGTAGATATTTTTGAAGAGGGTATAAAACTTGCAAAAGGGCTGGAAAGAGATCTCTCCAAAATAGAACGGAAAATCGAAATTCTTGTAAATAAACCGGAAAAAGAATCTGATGAACCCAATCTGGAATTGTTTGAAAGTATTGACAGTTAGCATGCTTCGGCTTCGCTCAGCATTCATGTTAAACTGCAGCCAGAAGGTTCATTGCAGACAGGTGTAGAACAGCCTGCAAAATGGACATACTTAAACATAAGGGGGAATTGAGTTTGAAAAATGATAGTTTTGCAAGAATCTCAATATTTATTGCTATGGTTTTTATTATCCTTTTTTCAGGGTGCTCTGATAAAAAAGAAACTGTTTCCATTACCGTTGGAAAGAATACCTACCAGGTTGAAGTAGCCAGAACAAGAGAGGAGCAGACTGAAGGGCTAATGTTCAGAGAGAGTATAAAACCCAATGAAGGGATGATTTTTATATATAATGAAGACCGGAAACTGAGCTTCTGGATGAAAAATACTTTTATACCATTATCCATTGCATATATTTCTAAAGACGGTATCATAAAAGAGATCTACAGCATGAACCCAGAATCCCTGATCCCTGTGAAATCAATCCATTCCGTAAGATACGCAATGGAACTGCCTCTGGGAGCATTTGAAAAGTCCGGTGCCGGTGTAGGTGATACAATTATTCTTCCGGCAGAAATAACCGATAACTAAGAAGCTAATTTCAAAAGTCAGAACTGTTCCAGGAATTGTTCTCTGGAAAGTGCAGATAATGATTCCTCTATTTTACCATTGGAGATCATTGCGGCCATTACCTTTCGATTAAGGTATTTTATCTGAAGAGGCCGCTCCAGGGTCAGGGTAGTTGTTTCCGATTCCCAGACTGATCTCTCAGGATCCAGGCTAATTGGATTTCCATACTTTTCGGTCAGAGTGGTAAACATGGAATAATGATCCATTACTTCCTGGTTAAGGAGAATAGTTATGGAGTAAAGACTGTCTTTCTTAAACTGGAAAAGGGCTCTGTCTATAAAATCATATCCCCTGCATTCAATGAGGGACTGATCTTCCCGTCTTAGAATACTTACATCAGGGCTTCCTCTAAAGTTGAAATTTCCGTCTGCTTTAAGCTCTGCCTTTACTTCCTCCATGTTCATTCCAAGAACTATTTTGCCGAATCCATCAGGAATATTCGAAACAGAAGTCTGTGCAGCAAGAGTTCCGGCAGACAGAATAATAAGTATAAGCACTCTATGGATATTTTTCACTTTCCAATCCCCATCTCTATTTAGACAACGCAAGACTAAGGGCAGTTGTCAGCTTAAGTATATCTTCATTTCCTTTCCTGACCCTTCCGGACATTGTAGAGGCGATTCTCTGGAGCACTTTAACTCCCTGAGCAGGATTATTATTACAGAATTCCGTAAAACTGTCCCGGGTAATTTCATAAAGAGTGCAGTCTGCAGATGCAGTAATCGTTGCACTCCGGGGTTCATCCTGGAACATAGCCATGTCACCAAAAAATGAAACATGTTCTGATCTCAGTTTTACCATAGATTTTTCTGCAGTCCCAAACCCCTTTTTACCTATCTTAAGGGTTAGGTTCTTGCTGACCTTTACTTCGCCGTCAACGAAAAAGTACATGGTACTCCCGACCTCTCCTTCGGCCATAATAACGTTTCCTGCAGGAACATCTATCTCCTTCGATATTTCAAGGATATATTCCAGTTCCTTCTCGGTTAAATCTGAAAGTATGGCAACCTTCTTTAATCCTTCAACACCTATTTTTTTATCTTTCTTCTTTTTTGCCATGGGTTCCTCTTTAAACCTTTACTTCCTTTCCAAGAATAAATAATGAGTCTGTATCTTTAATATGGTAATCCGGTGAAGGACTTATCTGTATATCCATACCCTGCTCCTGCTTCTCACTGATATCAATTTCAGCTTCCATAAACTTCCTCTTAATAAATGCATCAATACTGGAGGAATCATCCGAGAGCATATCATCCAGACTCATTTTCTTCTCTTCGGACATTATCCCGATTGCAACACCCCTGTTATTTTTTAAAAAATAATCTGACAGCTCCAGAAAGGTTTTACCTACAAAACTCTGAGGGATAGATACCTGATGAATAGATTTTTCAGATTCGACTGCAAGCATCTCCTTGACAAATCGGGGTATTCCCTGGGAAACAGAGGCATTGGATAAAAGAAACCCTGAAAACTCACCATTTACTATAATGGAATCCACATTTGCCCTTTTAAGATGCCCTTCATTCTCACGTTTAAGAACTTCTGCACAAGTTGTTATATCGGAATTTAAAGATTTAATTGCAAGAACACCAAGGATCGTCCTCTCATCTGCATTATCAAGGGTATTACTCCCGGAAGTATCTGGTATTAGTATTGCTGCTTTGGCATTGGAAGCAGAAGATCTGACAAGAATTTTCTCACTGGAAAAATCTCCTTTTACAAATTTTATTTCAAGCTCCGGGAATTTCACTTTCATCATCTGAAACTCTTCTGCATCCATCTCATTTATCAGGCATAATGTTGTCTTTCGATCCTTTGAAAGGGAGGAAAAACTCTCGATAATTCCTATGGCATTTCTGTTCCAGCCGCATATTATTGTATGATTACGTAGATTTACTTCCTGCAAACCCCTACCCTCCTGAATTTTTCGATCAACAAAGATACTTGCAATGGTACCTGAAAAAATAGATGTCAGAACAATTCCCCCAAACATCATTATTACTGCAACCGCCCGTCCTGCACCGGAAACTGGTGTCATATCACCATATCCAACGGTTGTAATTGTTACAGCACCCCACCAAAGAGTGTCTGTAAAACGGGAAAACTCTCCATTTGTTCCGGATTCCACCAGAAATACAATTCCGCCTCCAAAGACAATTACTATGAGTACTGCGAGTATTATTCTGGAAAGATTTTCATTACTGAAATCTTTGTACAGGGATCTGATATTGCCTAATATTTTCGGCACCCGGCCAATCCCGATCCTCTTCTCTTTATTTTTGTTTTTAGCCATAAATAAACTGTACACACTCCTCCTCCTGTTATCGGCATATTTACTAAATATATTTGAGCTTTATTATTAGAGAGAAAAACTAATATTGATTTTTCCTGTTTTCTGCGTATACTTTTAATATGTATAAGAAAAACCTGATAGTTTTATTATTTTTTTTAACGGCAATACTGCTCCAGACCGGATGTGTAACTTCGAAAGGAGGCTTATTTACTGATGTTGCGACTCCCGAAGGAGAGGATACACAGGACACCGGGCAGAACAGCGAACCGGGTCTGACAATAGAAACATATCCTCCAGGGAGTGATCTATATATAAACAACAGTTATGCAGGAACATCTCCGGTAACAGAGCTTCTGGCTACCGGGAATTATCGTATAACAGTCAAAAAAGAGGGCTATTACACTACTACGGAGTGGGTTAATTACAGGGAGGGAGAGAGTGTTTCCATTGAGATCGACCTTGAACCAATTACCGGAACTCTCCGGATTGAAGCTATTCAGGATGGAATGGAGATTACTGCTTCAGAGGCTGCAGTCTATCCCGGAGAAAATGAACTTCCTGTTGGAAGATATTCTGTCCAGGCAAGACTCTTTGGATACGAACCATGGCAGGGGACTGCTGCAGTCAGAGAAGATCGGACTACCCTGGTAATAATTGATATGATTCCTGCAGTTTTCAATTTTTCTACCCCCATCCCCGACAGAGAAGCCTTTAACCCTGAAAATCCCGCAGGACTGGGCGAAAGCACACTTAGATTTGAAGTTACAAACTATGGAACCGGGAAACTGGAAATATTTACAGAAAATGGAGACAGTGTTCTTGAACACAGCTTTGACATGTTTACCCAGACAGATCAAAAGTACACCTGGAATGGCAGGGACAGTTATGGCAACCCCCTTGAGGACGGTAACTACAGGGTAGTAATAACAGGAAAGGATCCGGACGGGAACTATCCTGCCAAAAAAGAGACATGGGTAAGCCTGGACAGTTCCCTTGTTATAAGAGTCAGAACTGTTTTCAGCGGTATAAGCGGAACTTTGTACACTCCCACCCCGGATATACTCCCCGAAGGAAGTCTTCAGCTTGCGCTTTCCGGCATTGGCCATATTGATCCGGAAACGGGAGCCTACAGGTTTCCTGTTTCACTGGGAATCAGAGCTGTCCCCAATAAAAATCTGGAAATAGATACCCAGCTTGGTGTCTTTATCCGGAACAGTTCTTCTGAGGCCTATATTTTTTCGGTTGCAGCCAAAAAATCTTTTTTCCCGGAGAGCAGCCTTAGTGCCCTGAAAATTGCAGGAACACTGAAAGGTACATACCTCTATAACAGCTATACAGATACCATGACTAATTTTACAGGACTCTCTGGAGGAATAACAGCATCCCTTACCGGAGGAGCTCTGTCCCTTATCCTGGCATCGGATATAACACTCTCCCCCTTCAGGGTCTCATACACGGATACCCCGGATCCGGGTTTCTATGTCTGGGGGTACGGAAGAGCAGGCCTCCAGATGGATATGGGTTCTACTGTTATTGCCCTTTCCGGGGCGTTAAGGACAAAACCCTTTTCCGAGGGGTTTTCCCTGGATTATCCATTCTCCGCAGGAGCAGAGATCCACTGGCTTGTTCCGGGAACCGGTATTTTTATTTCGGGAACTGTTTCCGGAGAGTTCAGCTCCATGGATAACTACTATATAAACGCCGGAGGCGGAATCGGTTTAATTAATTAGAGGAAAAAATTATTTTATAATTCTCATAAATTCTTTGAAATCATCAAGATTCCGATGGATAATCGCGAAGACAATCTCCCAGTCAATACTCTGATATTCATGGACTGATATGTTTCGAAAACCTACAGCCTTTCGAAGTTTCAAGGCAAGAGTTTCCGGAATAAAACCCCCTAGAGCAAGTTCTGTAAATACTTCTCCCATGGTATCAGGGGGCGTTTGTTCAGATTCAGCCAGTAAATATGAACCAATATCCACGCAGAGCTGTATTGTTCTTTCAAGATTAAGAGAAATAATATCCTGTATATCATAATCGCTCTTCAAAATTTCTATAGATACCGGTCGTTTTGTAATAATCCGATCCAGGCATCTGCGCAGTGACTCCAGTTTCCGTCGAATCAGATCATCCATTAAGAAATTTCTCCCTTCGGTAATCCAGAATATAGCGAATATTGGGTGCCATATCTTCTTCAAAATATATCATTTTCTTTATAAGTTCAGCATAAAAGGCTGTGTTTGCTCTCTTTATTAAAGTACCCTTTGTAAGGATCTGAGTCAGGATAGTACCATTAATACGGTTAAGGTCAACAAGATCTACTTCTCTGTTCAGTAATTTTGTCAGTTCCAGATTCAAATTAACCAACAGATCCGGTGAAAATTCTACAGATCCTCCTATAGCAATATCAACATCGCTTGTATCCGTTTCGGTTCCTTTTGCAAAGGATCCATACAAAATAGCTGTTTGGATCGTAGCCCGGTTAATAAAAAAATCCTTTAAAACATCAGGGACAACCATTCTTCCACAATAACACAGCTTTAATTATTTATCTATATTACAGGCTTGTGCGATGTCTGCAAAGCTTTCAAATTACGATATGCAACCTCCTTTTCATAATATTTCGTGCCGGAAATATTTTTTCCGGCACGAAAACTGAAACTTTTTCTTTTAAATTTTAAAAACCTGCACTTTTTTACCTATTCTTTGCAAAATCTGTGCCGCTTATGATTTTTGCAACGGCACGGGAATTAACACTTAGTCGCTATATCTAAAGCATTACACATAAATCTTGAAGATTTAATTCCTGAATATCAGAAAAAAAACCAGAACCAGTACCAAAAATAAAACAAAGCTTTGGGAGAATTGTTGAATTAAATGAAAATGATCAAAATATAATCATCAATTTACTTGATAGTTTACTTCAGAAAAGTAAGATTTGATGTATAATAGAACAGGATCAGAGAATTATTCTTGACTAAACATATTTTTATCACGAATATATCTCTCTGCGAATAAGTTAAAGGAGGTTTGAATGTATTCAACCTATAGATTAAAAGCTGATGAACTATCAAATGATATTCTAAATGCCATCAAGAATGCTTTTAAGCATAGAGAAATTGAAATAACAATTCAGGATATTCCGGATGAAACTGATTATTTACTTGGAACTACTGCTAATAAAGAACATCTCTTAAAGGCTATTGATGAAATAGATAATCAGGAAAACCTTGTTAGTGTGAAAATAGAAAATCTATGAACTTATCTTTTACATCAGATGCCTACAAAGATTATCAGAATTGGAAGAGAGATGATAAAAAGATATTTTCAAAAATTGCCAGTCTTATTAAAGATATTGAACAAACACCTTTTCAGGGTCTTGGAAAACCGGAACCTTTAAAACATAATCTCTCAGGATATTGGTCGAGACGAATAACCAAGGAACACAGACTCGTTTATAAAGTAAAAAATGATACAATTTTCATTGCATCATGTAAGTACCATTATTAGACAAAACTTCCACACATACACAACTGACTGGCAAACTTCGTACAATGCGGCATTAGTTTAAGGAAATTATAACTCCTACTAAAAAGTTGCCGTCTTCATCATAAATATCAGCATTTCCGTCATACTCTAAAGAGCTGTTTCCATCTTCATCTGTTATCAGCTTCCAAAAATCTGAGGATCCGTCAAATTTACCCAGCGCATACCGCGCAAAGACATCCAGCCCACCTGTCTGCAAAGCCTTTATATCCCAATAACACCTGCATCCAGGCTTCCCATGCCGTAGGTGTTTCCTACCATCTGGCCGACAACAGAGTGAGTCAGTACAGACCTAAAGGTTTCCACTGCCTGTTCCTGCTGCGTACCTTCTACTCCGTCCCGCATAGCTTCATGGCTTAGAATAACCTCCAGCATCAGCCCAGGGTCTCCCTCTGTAATTTTGCTTAAATCTATTTGTTTAACACCACCAGTAAGTGTCGTTTTAGCAACTCCATCAGTTAAAGTATCCCTGTTTAGAACTGCATCACCACTCAGCAGCTCATCAAGAAGCTTACTTGCCTGGTCATAGACTTCGTCTATTGCTCGGCCATGCATCCTGGGTCTGGTCTATTCCGTCGCTCCACAGAACTCTTCCTGCTACAAGTTCATCTGCACTGTTAAACTCACTATTTCTCATATCACTATTTTGACTAAATATACTGCCAACCCTTGCAGCTTTCCACATGTTCCCAAGGTTCATATCAAGGCCTCCGCCGCCGATAGATCCACGTATTCCATTATTAGAGAGGTTTAGTGACAACAAGCCCTGGCTGACCGGAAGACCGAACATGCTGGTATTTAGTACGTTAATTGAAGTATCTCCAAACATAGCAAACTCTGCTCCTGCTGTAAGACCATTTGTTACTACACTCTTAAAAGCCTTGCTGTCTGCATATCTGTCGTTAAGAAGGCCTTTGAACTCGCCTTCAAATCCGTAGTTGACTGCTCCGCCTATACCGGTCTGTATCATACTGGAAAAGTAACCTCTCATAGCGCCTTCGCCGACCATAGAGTTAATAAATGCATTGTTATAGTCCATCACGACCTAAAGTGTTACTCCTTAAAAAATTACAGGCATCTGCATAATCAGAAATAAATTTAACATCAAAGCCTTTTTTAAAGTTACATTTTAACCCTGCTTTAGT
>JAJRQE010000054.1 GCA_024280415.1 Spirochaetota bacterium
AATTCACCTCTAATATGAAATAAAAAAAGAAAAAATCATTTTCTTTGAAGCAGTAATGCAAAAACACCAGTACTGGTAGATAGAGAATAGAAAAATCTAAAGTACGGTGATTATGAAAAAGAGTAATTATATAACTGTATGCTTCCTGATTCTGCTGCTTATTGGTTTTGTGCTGTTTTTCCGGTTTTATAAAAATGCAAACCGGAACACAGATAAAAAAATTGAGCAGTTATACCGCATTACAGAGGAAAACCATGAAGATCTGGAAAATTTAATAATCCTGTTTGAGTCCGAAGTTAACAGGAATATTACAGATAGTTCAATAGGTTTATCTAAAGAAACAACTTCTGCTTTTGAAAGAATGGAGAGGAGTTTTTCCTATTATTTTCGCATCATGGAAACCCTGACCAGTGATTTGCACGAAAAATTACAGGAAAATTTATTAGAGAATTCCATTCGGCTGGGGGAGGATTTTAGCCTTATTTTAAAATATCTGACGGATGCCTCCTCCAATAAGATTGTCGTTGCAGCATCTTCTGTCAGCAGATCTGTTGAGATGGATTATAAAAAGGAGCAGATGCTGGAAGAAGGCTTTTTAAGGTATACCGAAGAGGATTATACAGCAGCTGTCAAAATATATGAAAAGGTTCTTTACCTGGATCCAGACAATGCTGAAGCCCTCTGCTACTCCAATGCCTCCCTTTTCTACCGGAATCCCGGTGACGGGAGCAATTATTATAAAATAAAAAGAGATATTGTCCCCCTCCTTGATCTGAACGATCTGCCTGTAGATGTGGAGAAGACGGTTCTCGATCTCCTTATTGGAATAAGCAGGGAAGAGGGAAGTTCTGACCAGACCGGGAAGTATCAGGCGATGCTTAACATGCTTACAGGAGGAGCACAGTAGATGAGGAAAAGAGCTTCTGTTTTTATATTATTCTGTCTGTTTTTCTCCTTAAACATATGGAGTTTCGACCTTGGAATTGCCCGGATCTATCAGTACAGCCCTGAAGGCGCTGAGTTTGAAGAAAGAGATATTACGGGAGATCTGTTTAATAAGGTAAGGGAGAGTGACCGGAATGGTGTTCTGGATCTTGTTATGATCCGGAAGAGGTTTATACCGAAATCGATTCTGGATGCAGCCGTAGTAAGTGAAACAGAGAATATTGATTTCTTGCTTTATGGTTTTTTGAAAGTAACCGGAAACTACCATGATTTTGAAATAAAGCTCTATGACCGGAAAGCCGGAGAAATTAAAAATATTTTTTATGCCAAAAATAACACTTCAGGATACGAGGAACTCATACAGACAATAGCAGACAGGATTCTTTTTTATTTTTATAAAACTTTGGGTACTGCCCGCCGGAATGGAGAGGCAGAAAAAGAGTATGGCGTTATTGATATTGAATTTGGTACCGGATACTGGATTCCGTTCAAACCCTGGTCAGATACCCTTTCAGGACTGGTTGCCGTTCATACTTCATTTGGGCTTACTCCTGTAAATCCCCTTTTCAGGTGGGATATTTTTAGATTTTCCCTCGGTTACGGAATTGGTCTGGACTATTCACTGGGGATGAACAGGGATGGATTTGAGAGCTATACCTTTCATTCCGGAAGAGTCGGCTTCCCTGTAACTCTTTCTGTCTGGTGGCACAGGGTAAACAGGGTTGTTTTAGGTATAGCTCCTCTGCTGCAGGTGGACTTTCTTCTTCAGGATCGGTTGTACTGGAGGCAGGTTAGTAAGATAAGCAGTGCTTTCTCCCTCTCTGCGCTTCTGGGGTATGAATATGTTTTTCCGGAATCCCGTAGTTCCCTGGGAATTTCTCTGAGATTCAATACAGCATTTTACACCAATATCCTCTTTACTGCGGATTCCTCTCTCTACTACAGATACACCTTCAGTTCTATCCGGAAAGGAGATTAGCATGAAGAGAAAGTTTCTCATAACAGGATCTGTTCTACTGTTATTATTTTCCTGCACAGAGGGGCTTCTTATTGATATGGAGCGGATCAGCAGTGATCCTGTTGTTGAGGTGCCCCGGGTTGTCTCCTTTGTGGAGGAACTGACTCTTGAGATAGCCTGGGACTCTGATCCCGGAGCAGATAAATATATTCTCTACAAAGCGGAAGATGCTCTTGTTCCGGTATATGAAATTTTATATCAGGGAACAGAACTTTCTGTAACAGACACAGATATAACAGGTGAACATCGTTATCTCTATGCCCTTGGAAAGGTTAGAGGGACAGTTTTGTTTGGCCCTTCCGATCCGGTACTTGGTATCGGAAGCAGTGTTATCCGGGATAGCCTTGAAGGGAATAATACAAAAGACAAGGCGACGTCACTTGTATGGGATCTTGATGCAAATATTTACTATTACCGATCCAATGACGGCGAGGTTATAGAGGATTATGACTGGTATTCAATTTCAGTTCCACCACGAAGAAAAGCAATGATTATTGTTACCCAGAATGGATTAGGTTCCGGATCAGACTCCTGGATGAATTACTATCTGGAAGGGCATGTAACCGAAACAATAGTAAACAGTAATGCAATATCTGTAGAGAACTATTCCTACGAAGAAAAACCCTTTTATTTTTTAATTTCTCCAAATTCTTCGGAGTTTATTGGCAATCCTGCTCTTGGAGGCGGGGGACTGATTAACTACAGAATCTCGTTAAATTCAATCGAAAGCCTGTGAAAGGAGGGTGCAGATGTTTGATTTAAAAATCATCCGGAAAAATAGTTTACTGCTGGTACTGGTTATTCTGATTATTTTCGGATGTTCTGTTACACCTGTTCTTCCTGAGATAAAGGATCCTGGTGATGGAGCAGCCATAGAGGAGGACTCATCTCTTTTTATTGAGGATAGTTCTACAGGAGTAGTTGAGTTTACAACAAACGATACAAAGTATTCCAATCAGTTTGGATATACCCTGTGGACACAGGATGGTTCGGAGACCGATTTTTTTATCCAATTAAATGTAACTCTTTCAAAATTAAGCGGAGATGATACAGCGGGATATGGAGTAGTGTTCGGCAGTCATGATGACACTATGCTGGTTCTCCTGATAAATACAAAGAAAGAGTTTCTAATAGGGGAATTGACGGGCAATCTTTTTACCGAACTGCATCCATGGGACAATGCAGTCAGTTTAAAATCGGGTTATAACCAGTCAAATATAATAGATATTACCTACGATTCGGGAACAGGGGACTTTGGTTTAAGTTTTAATGGTATCTCTGTAACCACCTTCAGGGATGATGATGAACCATTTCATACACAGGGGCAAAACGGATATATAGTTGTTATTTCTCCACTGGATGATTTTCCGAACATTCCGGTCAGCATAACATTTAAAAGGAATTAGGGGGACTGTTTATGAACATGCGAAAAATTGGTGCATTAGTCATTCTAATCCTTTTTGCAGCAGAGACGCAAAATATTCCAGCAGCAGAGACGCAAAATATTCCAGCAGTAGAGACGCAAAATATTCCAGCAGTAGAGACGCAAAATATTGCGTCTCTGCTGCTGGATGTTTCCGATCCTTTCCCTGAGATATATTCACAAACAATTACTCCCGATACAAAAAGTATCCTTGAATATGAGGGGATAAAACTGGAGATCCCTGCCGGAGCAACAGATAATGAGGTAACAATAGAGATATTAAAGCTTGAATCTGCTCCGGGTGTTAGCGGAACAATAAAAAATGTCACAACAGGGGCTGTATCCTACCGATTCTTGCCGGAAGGTATTAAGTTTAACAAGAGTATTAAAATATCAATACCCTTTAATAAAGCACTTCTTGAATCCGAAACGGCTCTTTCCAATCTGTATACCTATTTTTATGATGAAGAGAGAGGTTCCTGGGAGCCTCTTCCCAGGGTAGGGATTGACAGGGAGAATGGAGTTGTTATAAGTCTGACAAACCATTTTACAGATATGATCAATGGAACTCTTAAGATGCCCGAGAGTCCTCCGCCTGTAAATTTTGACATAAACAGTATAAAAAATCTTGAAGCGGCGAATCCTTCGACTGGAGTAATGAACTTAAAGGGATTGACACCGGATTCCATGGGCAGTGCATCTTTTCAGATTCCATTAAACCTGCCTCCCGGACGGGGAACTGCCTATCCTGACCTCTCTTTAAGCTACAACAGCGAAAGCCCAAACAGCTGGATGGGAAGGGGCTTTGATATTTCGGTTCCTTCCATTACCACAGATACAAAATTCGGACTTCCTGAGTATGATGATACGGATACCTATATACTGGGGGGTGAGGAACTTATTCTTACTGCCGGGGAGGGATCATTTCCCAAGTCGTACAGTTCCAGGGTAGAAAAAAGCTTCAGTAGGATTATCCGGTACTCCGAAGGCGGAGTTGATTACTGGGAGGTAACAGATAAAAAGGGCAGAGTGCAGACCTTTGGAACCGGAGATGGGTGGATTGGATCTGACAGGAATAATCATGCAAAAACCTATACCTGGTATTTAACAAAGGAGACAGATGCAAATGGAAACTTTGTCAGCTATATCTATGACTATGACAGTGTAAACAGGTATACATATTTAAAAGAGATCCGCTATTCCGGGAATGACAATATAAACAGTTCTGATTCCGGACCCTACAAAGTTGTTTTTAATACAAGTGAATCGAGACCCGACAGACGGATCGATTCCCGGGGGAGGTTTGTTTCCAAACTTGTACGCCGCCTTGATGGTGTTGATATCTCCTTTAACGGAGAGGTTTTCCGGTCATACTCCTTTTTATATGAGCAGAATGAGTTCGGTCAGACAGTGCTGGACAGCTTTTCCGAGCTTGACGGCAGTGGAGAGGAGTTTTACAGTTATGGATTCAGCTATAATAGGTTATCTCCTCACGATTCAGTTGCCGGTGCCTATGACGGATTTGGAACTGAAGTAATTGAATGGGGAGCCGTTTCAGGATCCACCTTTCCAGGTCTTAACCAGACCCGGACTTTTGGAATCGGAGCCAGCCTCTACGCAGGAATCAAGTTTGAGGTCTATGGACCTGTATCACTGTTTAAGTGGAGGTGGCAGACAATTGCCGAGCTGGGAGTAAGAGGAGGAGTTAATTTTTCAGGGACAATCACAAAATCGACTCTTCTTGATATTAATGGTGATAACCTGCCGGATGCTGTATGGAAGGATGGCGGAGTTTTAAGGGGCTATAGGAATACGGGAAGCAGCTTTAATACAGTTTCTAATCTATCTCTGCCTGGAATTCCCGGACTAATGAACAGAAACAGTCAGAAGGGGTTTACTCTTGGACTTTCTGCAGGGCTTTTGGGTGTAAGTGGTTCGGTGACCATGCAGAGGAACTGGATAAGCAGTTTGAGTACTTTTAATGATATTAATGGAGACGGACTTATTGACTTTGTGGCATCAGACAGCAGTCGTTATTTCATGAATAATGGAAGCAGTTTTATTCCTGTTGACTACAGTACAAATTCTCTTAGTGAGAATCAGTCGGAAGAGATTGATGAAGATGAGTATCTGCGTACCTACTTTAGTCAGGAGCCGGTACGTAAGTGGAAAGCCTATACAGGGGGAAGCATCGAGGTCAGCCAGTCCCTGAACCTTCTGGAGGGGAGTAACGCTTCGAATGACGGTATAAAGGGAGTAACTTTTCCCGGTCAGGGTTATCCGTCTACTGTCATATCTCTTGGTTCAGGTTTGACAGAGGGATCCGGAAGGGATTACTACGATGTAGAAAACGGGGATGAGATCTATTTTCACATGGATCCTGATGAGGATTCCAGAGGGGATGATATAAATTGGGATATAAATATATCCTACACCCATATAAACTATTTTGAGAATATTGATAATATTCCACTCATTATTCCGGAAGAAACCTATAACTTCTCCAGTTTAGAAAATCTCCAGTTTCCGGATCCTGAACTCAGATCTTTGTATGACTGGGAATTGATTGAAGATAGCAGCAGTAGTTTTACTGAATTAATTTATACCCTTAAACCGGACTGGGAAGCTATTGCAGCTGGATTTTTACCTCCTTTGGAAGTTCAGCCTGAGCAGTCGCTTTCGTACTTTGATCTGGACAATATCCGCCTTCCTCATGCAGGACTTAACTCGCTGTATGATTGGGAGATGGTTGAAGATGTAAATGGTTTTTTTATAGAGCTGATTTACACACTTAAACCTGACTGGAAAACTCTTTTAAATGAGAGTTCTTCTGCAGCAATAGTTGAGCTTGCTATTTTTGTTCCCTCCAGGATTCCTTCGGATATATTTTTAGAAATATTTTCAGCTGCCAGTGATACCATTGTAGAGGAGGGGATTGGAATAACTCCCGGAGAGAAGGCGGCTCTTATAGATTCATTCCTGTACAGACCTGAGTTTAAAGATTTTGTAAGGGAAAATAATGGAGCTGATGATATTATGGTCTCATATCTTTTGGGGAGGACAACTATTTCCCAGAGGGAAAGCCTCTTCTACTATACCGACTTTACAGGGAGCAGTGTTGTCCCTGAAGAATCAGGGGGAATAAGAAGTTTTAGAAAAGCGGCTCCTCCTCTATATACAGAACCTGCAATTTCTGATTCCGTAGATATCCCTGTTCCCGGAGCGGAGCTTGCCACAGGGGAGATAGTTATTGATAATATCTATACCTCTTCCGGAAGTGAGATTAAAGAGACCCTGAGGCTTATTCCTGACAGTGGTTTATTTAATCTTGTCAGCACCACAAATTTGGGGACGGAAACTGTTATAGGGGCATCTGTAAGTAGTTCATCAGAGAAGATCGATATCTCCTTTTTAAGAGATGGAATAGAGTATGACTATTCTCTGACAGATCCTGATTCTCTTCTTACGAGTCTGCCTGCAGAAATTTATGACGGCAGGGTTCTTGATTCAGTAACATCAGGCAGTCGTTTTGGATATTTACCTTCCTATACCAGTTTATCCATTGATGCATACGATACAATTTACGGGAGTCTTGCCGAAGAGGATGACAGGGCTTTTTTTACATCTGTCTATACCCGGTATCCTGTAATACCGGATATTACAGAGTATATCCTGACAGATTCCCTTTCTCAGGCAGATCTTGATCATCTTAACTTAATTCTGCCAGGGGATAACCTGCCTGCAGATTATGAAACCCTCCCTGCCCCAGATTATGATAATGCCTGGGATACTGCTTCCCCTTCTGACAGATCTTTTCTGGAGGGAATATATACCCGGTCACCTTCTGTTCCTCCCCTTGAGGGCTATGATCTTGTTCCAGATATAAGCAGTACAGATCAGATACGGCTTCTTCTTCTTTTTGATTCTCTTGGGGATGATCCTGATTCTATTCTGGACAATCCTCTGTTTTTATCCGGGGACAGAGAAAGCTTTGGGATTGTAGCACTGAGTGAAACAGAATATATTCAGTGGTTTTTGGGTAATACAGAGGTGTCGGGTCTCTTTACAGCGGTAGTGGATGGGAATTCGGAAACCTTTTATGTTTTAGCTGATACTATTACAGAACCGGAGAAGGTTCTGTTTGAAACTGCCTGCAGAAAGTACTTAAGGGACGGAATTCTGTTTCCATATTACGAATACAATGCGGGAAGAGGGGAATACACCCTTCTGGAAGGATTAGGTGCAGAGGAACTTGATACAGTATCTTCCCTTTTTTCGGGTCTGGGACTTAGTGTATTTACCTCCCTAAACCGCAGTTTCACCTATTTCTCCAATGCCCTTCTTCCTGTTTCCTACACAGGGATAGATTCTGTCGGGAATGTTAATAATGATTTTCCCTCAGGAACTGTCCCTGCCATACACAGAAATCCGGGGAGTGTAGAGATACCTTACTTTGATAATTCGGGGCGGAGTTCCTTTTTTACCGCCTATATCCATAACTACAATTCTGAATTTGACTACAGTTCAGAAAATCTTGTGAACTATCCGGAAGAGATATATAACGATGATACCCTAGTTGGAACGGATCTCGCTCTGAATACACCCGAGGACAGAATACCTGAGAGTTTCGAGCTGTTCTCCGGAGGAACTGCAGGTTGGTTTTACGGTACATGGATCGGGTACTACGGTGATTTTGACAGTACCATGCTACATGCCCTTCCTCCAGGGGCGGCAGAAGGGGAAGTTATTCTTCCAAAATATTTTACATCCATGATCAGGAATACCAAAATTGACGGAAGCTCCGGTCCTGAAGTTCCGGAGGTGGGAAAGGACCTCCTGCTTGTTATTGATGATAATGCAATGACAGGAGATGTCAGTTCCTATACAGAATCTGATTTTGACGAAAATGGAGAACCTGTAAGTAAAAGTTATAGTTTTACCTCTGTGATAAGTGGAAATATTCTCCATGCAGATCGGAATGGAGGGGATACCTATTTTAATATTCCCAGAGGAAGCAGTTCTATTACGGGAAGTAGAATAGGCCTGGTGAGTGAAAGTAAATCTGAGTCAAAGGATCTGAACGGAGGAGTTGATGCCGGGGTATTCTCCCTTTCTTTCAGCAGAAATAGGGGGAGTTCCTGGCAGTATCGGAATCTTATGGATATGAACGGGGACAGATATCCTGATATTGTCTCCTATACTTCCAGTGAGGGAGGATCAAACAGCTTTTCAGTAATAGCGGGTAATGGTCAGGGTTTTTCTGATAAAGTAAATTATACAAGCCCTGTAAATAATCTCTCTCACAGTACGAATGTCAGTTACGGTTTTGGCGCATCTTCAGGAAGCGGGAATGGTGCAATCAGGCAGATTTTGTCTGCAGCTGGAGTTGTAAAGGCAACAACAGTGGATACCCCTGATAAGTCCTCGGGGGTCGGGATAGGCTTTTCCGGCCTCAACGGAACTGCAGGAGCTTCATACCGGACAGAGGGGTTTCTGGACGTCACCGGGGACGGGCTTCCCGATCATCTTAAAAGGGATGCCGGAGGTGAGTATTTTGTTGCTGTTAATAGAGGAGATAACAGTTTCGCCCCCCTGGTCTCCTATGGTTCAGGGATAAATACTACCCTGTATGATACTCCCGGAAATGCTGCTGATCTGGGTACAGAGGCTTTGGGTCTTGATTTTACAAATTCAGGGAGTCTGGGTACAGGAGGTTCTATTTCGATTCCCGGTGTCGGAATAATTCAGGGTGCCGGGATAAGTGTCGGCTTTAACGCATCTTCAAACAGGACCCTTTCCAGGTTGATAGATATTAACAGTGATGGACTTGCTGACCAGGTTGTAAAGAAACCCAATGAATCCTTTTTTAGGGTTCGATTTAACCTTGGTGACAGTTTCTCAGAGGCCGAAACTGCAATTTACCGGCCGGAATGGAATACCTCATTTGCAGACACAAAGGGGTTGCTTCAGAGTCTTCTGGGAGAGAGTGCCTCTGTTTTTGACAGTATGGATATTCCTATGGTGAATGCAGTTCCGGGAGTTACAACCCTTCCGGATGCAGGAGCCAACCCCTTTATCTCCATAATTAATCCTCTGGGAGTGGATGATGCAATAAGCTATACAGGGGGTATTTCGATAAATCTAGGTGCCTCACTAACCATGGTCTATGGGATAAATCTTGGAGTTGCCAGATTTGGTTTTTATCTGGTTCCTGGTATAAACGGTTCATACGCTGTGAGTACAACAAGCCTTTCCATGCAGGATATAAACGGAGACGGTCTTTCTGACCATATACTTAAAAAAACAGGGTCAGATACCTTACTGGTAAAAATAAACAGTATGGGAAAAGTAGGTCTCCTTAATAGAATAACTCTGCCCCCGGGGGGAAGTATAGATCTGGAATACGAACGGGAGGGGAATACAGTTGCCATGCCCCAAAACCGTTATGTTCTGGCAAAGGTGGTAAAAAACGACGGTTTTGAGGAAGATCTATCCATGTCAGGGGAACACAGTTACACCGAAAAATTTGACTACAATGGTGGATACTACGATAGAGATGAGCGGAGGTTTTACGGATTCCATGAAGTAACCGTAACAAGGGGTGATGGGTCGGTTACAACAATAAACTATAGTAACAGCGATTACTATACAAAGGGTCTTCTCCTTTCTACAGTAACAGAGGATGAAAAGGGACAGGTTTTTCAGGAGCAGGAGAACAGTTACAGTCTTCGAACTCTTGGATCTTATAAAGGAGGGATTGTAATGTTTCCTTATCTTTCTGAAGAAACAAGCAGAATTTATGACCCTTTGGATTCCGATACAGTAGAAACGGATAAACTCTATTTTTATGACAACTACGGTAATGTTATCCGTATGGAAGACAGGGGGATCTATTCCGACCCGGATGATAATATTATTCTGAATATCTCCTACTCGGATAATTATGACAGCAGTTATCTAAAGAGTCTTCCCGTAACCCTGACGGTAAGGAACCCATCCGGGGGAATTATTCGAAAGAGGGAAGGAAGCTATGACGGAAGGGGTAACCTTGATTCCCTAAGAAGCTACTACAGCGAATATGACTACTCTGAATACACCTTTGCCTATGACAGTGAGTATGGAAACCTGATCTCTGTAGAGGATCCTCTGGGATACATAAAGGAGTATACCTATGATAGTGCTTTCCACCGCTATGTGACAGAGATAGAAATCCTTAATAACAGCGGAGGGGACTCCTATACTTCGAATCTGGGTTACGACTACAGATACGGAGTTGAAACAAGTCA
>JAJRQE010000055.1 GCA_024280415.1 Spirochaetota bacterium
CTTCGGGATCGAATTTCTGCTCTGGAGAGCGAGATTCGAGAATTAAAAGATCAGATGCTGAGAAAACAGGCAGAGTCAGATAATTTCAGGAAGCGTATGCTCAGAGATAAAGAGGATTCCATAAAATATGCAAATTCAAATCTGCTTATGGATTTGATTACTATTATTGATGATTTTGAAAGAGCGATAAAAGCCTCTCAGGAATCTGTAGATCCGGAAAGTTTTCATTCGGGAATTGAACTTATTGAGAAACAGTTCGTGAGTATGCTGGATAGAAACTGGGGTCTGAAGAGAATGGTGTCCGTTGGAGAAGCTTTTGATCCCCAGTTCCATGAGGCGATCGGAATGGAGGAAAGTTCTGATTTTGATACGCAAACTGTAATCGAGGATTATCAGAGTGGTTATATTCTTCAGGACAGGGTTCTCAGACCTGCAAAGGTGAAGGTTGCAATGCCTGTGGCGGCTAAAGAAGAAGCTGAAATGATGAGTGATAAGTAATCATGGATTGCTCCATGTTAAAATTAAAACTGTACATATAAGAGGAGATAAGATAATGGGAAGAATAATTGGTATTGATCTGGGGACAACTAACTCATGTGTTGCTGTAATGGAAGGAGGTGAGCCTGTTGTAATTCAGAATGCAGAAGGACAGCGGACAACTCCTTCTATTGTCGGGTTTACAGCAAAGGATGACCGTCTTGTCGGCCAGCCTGCGAAGAATCAGATAGTTACAAATCCTGAAAACACAGTATATTCAATAAAGAGATTTATCGGAAGGCGTTTTTCTGAAGTTCCGGATGAAATCAAAATGGTTCCATATACGATTAAAGAGGATTCCGGCGGAGAGGTTCGTGTTGGAATACATGGTAAGGATTTTTCCCCTCAGGAAATTTCTGCAGCTACATTGCAGAAAATGAAGAAAACAGCAGAGGATTATCTTGGTGAGTCTGTAACGGAAGCTGTTATAACCGTTCCGGCCTATTTTAATTATGCTCAGAGACAGGCAACCAAAGATGCAGGCCGTATAGCTGGTCTTGAAGTTAAACGTATAGTTAATGAACCAACTGCAGCTTCTCTTGCCTATGGCTTCAATAAAGATAAAAAAGAGGAGAAAATAGCTGTTTACGATTTAGGCGGCGGTACTTTTGATATCTCGATCCTTGAACTTGGAGACGGTGTTTTTGAAGTTAAGGCGACTAATGGGGATACTCATCTAGGTGGTGATAATTTTGATCAAAGAATCATTGAATGGCTCATTGAGGGGTTTAAGAAAGATTTTGGAATTGATCTGTCCCAGGACAGAATGGCTCTGCAGCGTTTAAAGGAAGGTGCGGAAAAAGCCAAGATTGAACTTTCAAGTACTCATTCAACAGAGATAAATCTGCCGTTTATTACAGCAGATGCTTCAGGTCCAAAGCATCTTCAGTATACCCTTACCAGGGCAAAATTCGAACAAATGGTAAATGATCTGGTGGAGGGGACAAAACAGCCTTGTCTGAATGCTCTCAAGGATGCAGGGCTTTCTCCTGATGATATTGATGAGGTTATACTGGTTGGAGGATCTACACGAATCCCTGCAGTTCAGGAAGTTGTTAAGAGTCTTTTTCAGAAAGAGCCACATAAAGGGGTAAATCCCGATGAGGTAGTTGCCATGGGTGCAGCTATTCAGGGTGGAATCCTCGGGGGTGATGTAAAGGATGTTCTTCTTCTTGATGTAACACCTCTTTCTCTGGGTATAGAAACTTTAGGTGGTGTATCCACTAAACTAATAGAAAGGAACACTACCATACCGACCCGGAAGAGTCAGATTTTTTCTACAGCAGCTGATAATCAGACTGCAGTTTCCATAAATGTTCTTCAGGGGGAGCGGGAAATGGCTTCACAGAACAGGGCTCTTGGTAGGTTTGATCTTGTGGGTATTCCTTCAGCACCAAGAGGGGTTCCTCAGATTGAAGTAACTTTTGATATTGATGCCAATGGTATAGTCCATGTTTCCGCAAAAGATCTTGGTACAGGTAAGGAGCAGAAGATCAGAATCGAATCATCTTCCGGGCTCTCTGAGGACGAGATTGAGAAAATGGTGAAAGATTCTGAACTTCATGCGGAAGAAGATCGAAAGGAAAGAGAAAAAGTTGAGGTTACCAACGAAGCAGATTCTCTTATCTATTCAACAGAGAAGTCCTTAAAGGATTTTGGCGATAAAATATCGGATTCCGATAAGAGTTCAATAGAAGCAGGAGTGGAAACTCTTAAAAAGGCTCTTGAATCAGGAGATATTGAGCAGATTAAGGCGAAGTCAGAGGAGCTTAAACAGTCTGCACATAAGCTTGCAGAAGAGGTCTATAAGAGTGCAGGGGGCGACGATGCTGCAGCTCAGGCTCAGGCTCAGACCCAGGCTGCAGGTGGGGCTGAGGGGCAGCCTGAGGGGAGCACTTCCGGCGATTCCCAGCCGTCAAGCGGAACTGTTGAGGATATTGATTACGAAGTAATTGATGATGAAAAGACCGAAAATAATTAGATAGTGAGTTTATAGTTTGGCAAAACGAGATTATTATGAAGTGCTTGGGGTCCCTAAGGGGGCTCCGGCGGATGAGATTAAAAAGGCCTATCGGAAACTTGCTATAAAGTATCATCCCGATAAGAATCAGGGTAATGCAGAGGCAGAAGAGAAGTTTAAAGAAGGAACTGAGGCCTATGAAGTTCTAAGCGATCCCAAAAAGAAGCAGGCCTATGATCAGTTCGGGTTTGCAGGTGTTGAGGGAATGAATGGCGGAGGTGGACACGACTATACCAATGTCTACAGGGATTTTGAGGATATTTTCGGTGATTTCGGAGGTATTTTTGATTCCTTTTTTGGCGGTGGAGGTCGTAGAAGTGGTCGTTCGAGTCAGCCCCGGGGATCAGATCTGCGGTACAACCTCAACATCCCCTTTAAGGATGCAGTTTTCGGTACAAAGGTACAGATAAGTTATAACCGTCATGTTGCATGTTCTTCGTGCAATGGTTCCGGTGCTGAGTCCGGCGGGGGTAGAAAAATGTGTCCCACCTGCGGAGGCAGCGGGCAGGTTAGACGGAGTTCCGGATTCTTTTCCATTGCGTCTGCATGCCCTACATGTAATGGTGATGGTTATGTCATCGAAAATCCATGTAGAATCTGCAGAGGAACAGGGGTAACTCAGAAGAGTCAGAAAATAAAGGTGACAATACCTCCCGGGATAGAGTCCGGTAAGCGGATAAACATTCCTGGTCAGGGTAATGCAAGCCCAAACGGTGGATTAACCGGGGATTTGTATGTTTATATAACCGTAGAACCCCATAAGTACTTTGAGCGGGATGGTGCGGATATTTACTGTGTTATTCCTGTGACGATGACTCAGGCAGCCCTTGGATCGGAACTGATGATTACGACTTTGGATGGCAGGAAAGCAAAATTAAAAATTCCTGGTGGAACGCAGAATGACAAAATACTGCGACTCAGAGGAGAGGGGATCCCCTATCTGCACAATGCTGGTAAACGGGGGGATATGTATATAAAAATCAGAGTTAATATTCCGACTAAAATGAGTGGAAAGATAAAAAATCTGTTAAAAGAGATTGCTGACCTTGAAGGTGCGAAATCCAATCCAGACCCGATCCCTCTCTCAGAATTAAGATAACCCGGAGGCCTGTTAATAAATTATTATTAACAGGCCTTTTTTTTATGGTAGTTTTTACCGATAGTTAAAAAATGAATTATCTCAAGTCAGGAATAATACTGTTATTATTTTTTTTAACTGTGAATCTGTTTTCAGATGACAGATCAATAGATGTTTCAGAGATTTTGGGAATTGTCAGTAAATCTGAAGATCTTGCTCTTATGGAAAAATATGACACCAATAATGATGGTGCTATAGACTATATGGTTGGAATGGGTCTGGATAGTATGAAGATATTGGAATCTATTGACTTTAACCATGATGGGGCTATGGATGATCTTTATTTCTATTCCAATGGAATTATAGTACGTCAGGAAGTTGATTCCAATTATGATTATAAAATAGATATATGGGTTTATATAAAAGACGGTTCTTCTGTTGAGAAATATGAACAGGATACTGATTTTGACGGAATTATCGATAAGGTAGAAAAATTTGGAGGAGAGTAGTCCTGTTGAAAGGTTCAGTATTTAGCGGCTTTCATAGTATAGAAGAAATTTTACGAAAGCAGAAAATAGAGGGAACTTTATACCTCGCCCGTTCCTCCAGACGAAACAGCGGATTGGCTGACCTTGCAAAAAAACAGGGTTATCAGATCAGCCGGATATCGGAAGGTGAGATCACCAGACTCGCTGCAGGAGCCTCCCATAGGGGAATACTCTTCGTATCCCGGCACATCAGTTCTGAAAAACAGGACAGGAAGTCTGGTTCCGGGAATAGAACTGCGCTTACTCTTGAAAGCTATTTATCAGATTTAAATGAATCCAATGCCCTTGTCCTGATTCTTGATGGAATTACAGATCCCCATAATCTTGGTGCAATAATAAGGAGTTCTGATCAGTTCTACGTTGATCTTATTCTTATTCCCTCCCGGAATAGTGCAAAGGATAACTCAACGGTATCAAAGACCTCTGCAGGAGCGGATAACTATGTTAATATAGACGTAGTTACAAATCTGAGCCGTTCTATTGACAGACTCAGGGAGTCAGGATTCTGGATTTATGGTGCGGATATGGGCGGAGAAGAGATCGGACAGACTGACTTTACCGGAAGAGTTGTGCTGGTTATGGGTTCTGAGGGGAAGGGGCTAAGGGATCTTACACGAACAAAGTGTGACACCCTTGTATCAATTCCTTCCAAAGGTCATATCGATTCTTTTAATGTTTCGGTGGCGGCAGGGATTATGATGTATGAGATAAGACGTCAGCAGGTTTTTTCGTAAGGGCGAACGGCCGTTCGCCCCTACGAAAATATAACGCCTCTTAGGCTAGATATTCTTTAAAAATATCTCTGTAATCCTCCATGTTTTTCGCATGAACAATTTTGTTCCGCAATGCTGCAGAACCTGGTTCGCCCTTTGTGTAACTGCATAATTGTTTTTTAATCTCTCTGCAGGCTGTATCCTCCCCTTTATAACCGGCTGTAAGGTTGAGATGATCCAGTGCTGTGATAATTTTTACCTTTAAGTCTATTTCCTGCAGTTCCTCTCCTGTTTTGAGGAGCTCAATTGTTCTGTTAAAAATAAAAGGGTTTCCTATGGCTCCCCTGGCAAATAAGACGCCGTCTACTCCTGTTTCTTTCAGCATACCCATGGCATCCCGGGGTGTAAAAATATTCCCGGAACCAATTACAGGTACGTTAAAATTGTTCTTCAGCTCCCTTAACAATTCCCAGTTGGCTTCGCCGCTGTAGCCCTGACTTCTGGTTCTGGCATGCATAGTCAGGAGTGAAGCTCCTCCCCTGATTGCATAATCAGCAAATTCAAGAAAATTAACGGAGTTCAGATCCCATCCGGAGCGGAATTTTACTGTAATTGGAATATCAGTCTCATTTGTAAGAAGTTTGACTATTTTTTCTATTGTCTTTGGTTTTTTCATGAGCGCGGCACCGGCACCGTTTTTTACTACTTTAGGGACAGGGCAGCCGCAATTAATATCAATTACAGTAGGGTTTGCTTTAAGAATCTCCGGAATTGCACGTCTTGCAGTATCTTCTTCGGACATGAAGATCTGTATGCCCAGGAGTTTCTCATTATCCGCCCTTTCCATAAGTAATCTGGTTTTTTCACTGTCTCGTGACAGGGCTTCAGCAGAGACCATTTCGCTATAGGTAAAAGAAGCTCCATGGGTTAAACAGATCGACCTAAAGGCTTTATCTGTAAATCCCGCAAGGGGGGCAAGGAATAAATTACCGGGAATTATTACATTCCCGATTTTAACAGTATGGTAGAGAGGGTTTTCCATTACAAATCAGATAGTCAGTCTTTAAGTCCAAAAAAACGCAGACTGTTGGAATAGAGGGTTTCTGTAACCAGATCGATATCTTCTTCCCTTAGTTCCGCTATAAAATCCGCCGTTGCCTTGAGGTAGGATGGTTTGTTTCTCTTTCCCCGGAATGCTGATGGAACCATAAATGGACTTTCTGATTCAATAAGCATTCTGTCAAGAGGCATTGCTTTAGCCGTTTCGTGGAGATTGCGGGCATTTCTGTATGTAACATTCCCCGCAAAGGAGATATAGAGATTAAGATCAAGGGCTTCTTTTGCAAAATCCCAATTTTCAGAATAGCAGTGGAGTACTCCTCCTTTTGGAGGCAGCTTATCCTTTAGAATTTCAAGGACATCCCGTCCGGCTTCCCTGTTGTGTATAACAACGGGAAGATCAAACTGGTGAGCGAGTTCAAGCTGTCTGATAAACAATTCAATCTGGGAATCCTTATCCCCGAATTTTCTGTAATAATCGAGACCAATCTCTCCAATAGCAACAATCCGATCCAGTTTGATCCCTTCCTCAATTTTATTTTCCCATTCTCTTCCGGGATGAGTAACTTCTGAGGGAGAAACGCCGATACTATGGTATATATGTGTTGCAGTGGAGAGGTTTTGGTAAACCTGAAAGAAGTCAGATAAGTTGTTGCAGATACTCAGGATGTGAGAAACACCAGCCTGTTTTGCCTCCTGGGTAATAATTAGTTGGTCAATAGGATCTTCAGTAATTAGTCCTATATGGGCATGAGTATCAAATAGCTTCATAAGGTTTTCCAATAAGGTATAGATTTGTTAATCTGTTTTGAGAAACATATTACTCCGAAACACTATCACGAAGTATAGCTGTCGTCAATTACATTTGACAATTTTTTAGCATAATGGTATTCTAATTTATTCTTTGGAGGAGATTGAATGTCGTCGGCTCATAATTATAAAAAAGTTGAGAATATAGTGTTGAATTTTTTTGTAAGGCATTTCAGCAGGGTCTGGTTCGCCATTACCAGCTTTTTTCATAAAGCGATAACTCTCGGGAAGCAGCGGTTTACTATTATGCTTATTCCCCATTCAGAGAAAAACATATTTAATATTAAGATTTCAGTTTTCTCCCTTGCATTTATGGGATTTCTCCTTTTTGGAATTATTGCACTCTTTTTTGTATTTAGTACCCGGTTCAGTGGTCTTTCACGGCAGTTGATTACTAAAACAGAGACTCTTCAGGAAACCAGTGCGAGTCTTGAAGTAATGCGAGATGAGGTAAATGAACTTAGGAAAGTTTCCAGAGTTTTTGAGTCCTCTTTAAGTTCTACTTTAGGTGTTTTAGGTATAGCTGCCGAAAGCAGTAATAGCAGTGAAACTGCAGACGGGGATCTCGCCACTTTCTATAATATAGAGGAACAGGACAGCGGCACTTTGAAAGAAATTACAGATCTTCAGGGTCTTAAGTCTTTTCTCAGTGAATCCGGCAAGTCCCTGGAAATGGTTGCGGATATTTTTGCGTCCCAGGGAGATCTCCTTGCCGATCTTCCAACAGTCTGGCCGGTGGGTTCCGGAGTTGTCGGAAGAATTACAAACTATTTTGGTCCTGAGATCCATCCTTTTACGGGTCAATGGTATCTTCATAAGGGACTGGATATAGCTTCCTATCGACGTGGAGTTCCTATAGTTGCAGCTGCCAATGGGAAAGTAGTTGAGAGAATGTATGAAGCCATGGGTTTCGGTAACTATGTTGTTATACGACACTCCTATGGCTATAGTACAAAGTATGCCCATATGGATAAGGTTTTTGTTGAAGAGGGTGATATAGTTACCCAGGGACAAAAAATAGGAACAATGGGTAATACAGGATTATCAACAGGGCAGCATGTCCATTTCGAAGTCAGGATAGGCTCTCAGGTGCTGGATCCCCTTCGTTTCCTTAATATAAATTCCGGTGTCCGTTAAGACAAAATTAAATTACAACAGCAGGTATTGAGTTAGATATGAGTGATCATCTTGGAAATAGTGGTGTATTTATAAATTCTATTGTCGGTGAAGGGACTAAATTTGTCGGTGACCTGGAGTTGAAAGGTCTGCTCCGGGTTGATGGTGATTTTATAGGAACTATTACAACTAAGGGTAAGGTTCTGATTGGTAAAAACGGCCGGGCGGAATGTACAATTTCCGCAGATACCGTTGTCATTGGCGGTGTTGTTAAGGGTGATATTACTGCCGGGGAGAAGGTTGTTATTTTATCCACCGGGATGCTTATTGGAAATGTATCAACTCCGAGACTGATTTCTGAAGATGGTGTTATATTAAATGGATTTTGTATGATTACAAGTTCTGATGAAAAGATAGAATCTAAAGGAACAGCTGATTCTTCAAAATATATTGAAGGGGAAGACCTGGAGAGGTATAATCCTGTAAAAATAAGAAACTGATGGAGAAAATTGGTGGATCCGGTCGATCCTACAGTGGAAAAAGCAGCAGCAGTTCCAGAAAGAAAGTTTCGAAGAAAGGATTGGATAAATTATCGTTTTCCTCTTTTCTGGATATTGATAATAAAGAAATTACCGGTATTAACTCTGTAGATTATTCAGATCTTGATCTCGAAGATATAATGGACAGGGTTCATGAAACAGGAGAGCAGCTGAAAGAATTACCTACCCTGGATAATGTTAAATCATATAAGCTTGCTGTTTCAGGATTTCTTAAATTCGTCGTTAAAAACTCTTTAACAGCAGAAACAAGAGCCGGAGCTAACTTTAATCCATTGAAAAAACAGAAAAGGTATACCATAATCAGAATAGTTGATGAAAAGCTCGAAAGACTGGCTGCAGGAGTTCTGCAGAATCAGGGGGATAATCTTTTTATTCTGGAAAAAATTGAGGAAATTAATGGTCTTATTGTTGACCTCCTTAAATAGAAAATGGATATAATTCAGGAGTAGTTAAGTGAGTGATCCTATAGTTGAAAATACTGTGGCTCAGAAGGCATGTACAGAACATCGTTGTCATCAGGAGTCAGATTCAGATATACATTACTGTACCGTAAAGGTACTGCATTCAAGTGAAACTCAGGTCTGCCTTATGGAATCTGAAAACCAGATTAAAAAAGGTGATTTCGTATTGATAAATTCAAGGTACGGGAAAGATCTGGCAGTTGTACTTGGTCCTGTCAGGTGTGTCTGTCAATCAGATAAAGACAATCCTGAATCTATTATACGAATTGCCAACGAGAAAGATCTTTCCAAATATGAGTCAAATCTTGAACGTGAGAAAGATGCTCTCCGTATCTGCAAGTTAAAAATAGTTGAACATAATCTGGACATGAAGCTCATATCTGCCCATTATCTGCTGGAAGAATCGAAAATTCTATTTTTCTTTACCGCTGAATCCAGGGTTGATTTTAGAGAACTTGTAAAAAATCTGGTTTCTATTTTCAAAATACGGATTGAGTTAAGACAGATAGGTGTTCGTGATGAATCCCGGGTGTTGGGAGGTCTTGCAGTATGTGGACGGGAATACTGCTGTCATGGTGTCACTGATAATCTCAAGCCTGTTTCGATTAAAATGGCAAAGGAGCAGAGCCTCTCCCTGAATTCCATGAAGATATCAGGTCCCTGCGGCAGGCTGCTCTGCTGTTTGTCCTATGAGTATGATTTCTATCTTGAGGAAAAACATAAATACCCATCGACAGGAAACAGGGTTTCATCAAAGGAAGAGCAGTTTAACGTTCTTGATGTGAATGTAATTACGAAAAAAATAACTATTGTTTCCAAAGACGGAAGGTTTTTTACTGTACCGGTGGAATACATGGAAAAGAACAGTTCCGGTAAATGGATAGTTTTAGATTCATATTTTTCTCTGCAGCAATCATCTTGACAGTTAACAGTTATTTTGATAATTTGCTAAATTGTTACTATATTGAAAATTATTCCTGGAGGATAAAATGATAAAGACAGATCAGGCCGCTAAAAGGTACAGGCAAAGTGAAACAAGACGAATGCGAAACCGCATGACGAAAAGTACTATTTTAACAGCAAAAAAACGATTTTTGGCAGCTGTAAAAGAGAATGATAAGGATAAGGCAGGAACTGAATTGGCTTCACTCCTTAAACTGCTCGATACCTCTGCTGGTAAAGGTCTTTTTCACAAAAAGACAGTAGCCAGAAAAAAATCACGTCTGCACAAAGTTCTTAATTCTATGAGTTCCTGAAAAGAGGATTTAAGAAGTAATGGGGGCGGACAATAAGCTTACAAAAGCAGAAATAATCGATCGGATCTATGAAGAGATTGATATTGATAAATCGGATATTCATAGAGTAATTGATAAATTGTTTGACCATCTTAAGGATGCACTGAGTGAAGACCAGGTTATAGAGCTACGGGGATTTGGTACTTTTGAAATAAGAACCAGAAAAGGGCGTGAGAAAGCACGGAACCCCCGGACAGGTGAGATTGTCCCTGTCAGTACTCACGGAGTTGCAGTTTTTAGGCCGGGAAAACAGTTGAAGAAAATTGCCTGGGATTTAAGAGGATAACTGATGCTTATGCAGGGTGCAGTGATTTGAAGAAAACGACGAAATTTCGTATTGGTTTAAAGAAAGCTACGGCCGAGCTTCTTCTTCTCCTTCTTTCTTCAGTTTTATTTGCTCTTGCCTTCCCTAGTGTTCTTTCCAGGTGGGGCTTTTCTCCTCTGGCGTTTATAGCAATTGTCCCTGTTTTTATTGTTGTCCATACCAGTAGCTGGAAGTTTATTATTCCCTATGGTGCTTTTTACGGATACATCACCTATGGCATATTTAACTACTGGCTTACTACCTTCCATCCTCTTGCAATAATAATTGTTCCGACAATTTATGCGACATACTTTCTTATGCTGTTTCCGCTTTTAAAACTGGCCGGTAAATTATTTCCTAAGTATGGTTATCTCCTGCAGGCTCTTGCCTGGATAGGGTATGAGTATCTTAGGACAAAGGGGTTTTTAGGGTATCCCTATGGAATAATTGGATATTCTCTTGCAACTATAAAACCATTTATACAGATCGCATCTGTAACGGGAGTATGGGGAGTTTCACTCCTTGTAATACTTCCTTCAGCCTATCTCGGCAATGCTTTAAAGAATGGTAAAAATAAGTTTTTGGAATTTTTTACAAGCCACAGAATTGACAGTTTTATCTATGCGGGGCTGGTTGTAATTAATTTGATTTTTGGATTTATAGTCATGACCGACTATTCTGATTCTCCCCAGTGGAAGGTTGCATTGATTCAGCATAATGCGGATACCTGGAAGGGTGGATTAAAGGCCTACGAACGAAATTTTAAAATTCTGAAGAATTTAAGTCTGGAAGCCCTTAAAGAGGAACCGGAGATTGTTATCTGGTCAGAAACTGCATTTGTTCCAGGTGTAGACTGGCATACAAGGTATAGAACTGATAATGCCCGTTTTGCTTTGGTAAATGATCTTAAGAAGTTTTTATCAACACAGAATGTTCCTTATCTTTTTGGAAATGATGACGGGCAGCTGAAGGATCCTGATTTGCCCCCTGTCCTGGAAGATGGTTCCTATAATCGTGTTGATTATAATGCAGTTCTACTCTATGAGGATGGTGCCTTAAAACAGACTTATCGCAAGACACATCTTGTTCCCTTTACTGAAAACTTTCCATATAAGGAAAGTTTACCTGGTGTATACAAGATTCTTCTTGCCAACGATTTTCATTTTTGGGAAAGGGGCACCGAATTTACCGTTTTTGAAACCGGTGGCATAAAGTTTTCGACTCCTATATGTTTTGAGGATGTATTCGGATATCTTTCAAGGAAGTTTGTAAACAGCGGAGCTGAAGTCATAGTAAATCTTACCAATGATTCCTGGTCCGGTTCTCTTTCTTCCCAGATGCAGCATCTTGGTATATCCATATTTCGGGCAATTGAGAACAGAAGAAGTCTTGTCCGGAGTACAAATTCGGGGATGACTGCCATAATAGATCCGGACGGCAGGGTTTTATCACTTCTGGAACCTTTTACTTCAGATTATCTGGTTGGAAATGTTCCGGTTTATACTGAAAGATCAACTGTTTATACAGCCTATGGAGACTGGTTCGCATATCTTTCAATAATAATAGGGTTGTTTTTATTTATTACTGGAATTACAAGATCGATTATAAGGTCTGTAAAGTCAGAAAACTGACAGAATGATGTCTCTCTGAACACCATGAGACTCATAGGATGTCTGTGGTAACCGCTTATACTGCAATTAAGAATTGACAAGAGCCTCTAAGTATAGGATTATAGATTAATGGATGATAAAGCAAAAATACTTATTGTAGATGATGAACCCCGTAATCTTGATTTTTTTGATGTGATGCTTGAAAAACTGGGATTTGAAGTTGACCGGGCGGAAAACGGACTAATAGCACTCGATAAAATAGTCAGTTTTCGACCTGACTTGATTTTGCTTGATAATGTTATGCCGAAGATGTCTGGTTGGCAGGTTACACGACTTTTAAAACAGGATCCTGCATATGCAGAGTATCGTGATACTTCGATCATAATGTTTTCTGCAATGGATGATGTAAGGGATAAAATTGAGGGTTTTGAACTTGGTGTAGAAGATTACATAACCAAACCTTTTAACTTTTCGGAGGTAATTGCCAGAATAAGGGCAGTCCTGAAAAACCGGGAGATTCATCAGGTTAATGCTGCAAAAGAACAGCATTTTGATCAGATTGAATCCTTCAGCCGTTCAGTCCTTGATTTTTTAAATCAGCTTAGAGATCCTTTGGAGCAGATTCAGGATCGATCAAATCCTGATATTGCAATGGATGATTCTACTGCAGAGTTCTGTAGTTTTGTTGCGACCGAAGCCGAGAAAGCTTTGAATACTCTGGATGAATTCAGGGAAGAAATTGTTAGATTGACTGAAATTGAGATAAAGTCCGGCAGAAACGGTAATTTTTTAAAGGAACTTGATCAGAGGATACATAAACATTTCATAAAATCAGAAGAATCTGATGGGGAATAATCATGATTAGTGAAAAGAAGAAGAAGGTTCTTGATATATTTGCTCAAGGGAGAAAGAAATATAAGCTGCTGGATTTTGCAGGGGCTAAAAAGCTGTTTGCGGAAGCTTTAAAGATCGATTCTGAGGATGGGCCGTCAAAGGTGTACTATGCAAGATCTAAACACTATATTGATAACCCTCCTTCAGATGACTGGGATGGTGTTTTTGTAATGACCTCCAAATAGGAATAATTGTCAGGTTATTCCTAAAACAAAAAAAATCAGGAAACGGATTCATGCTATGGCGAAGAAGAATATTAGAAGTAATGGTCAGGTTATAGGTACAACTCTTGGGAAGGAGACTCTGTTTGCAGGTACTATGCGATTTACAGATTCTCTTAAGATCAATGGAACCCTGAAAGGTGAAATAATATCAGAAGGTATTCTGTATATTGAAGAGGATGCTGTTATTGATGCAGATATCCAGGTTGGATCTGTAATAATAGCCGGAGTTGTCAACGGGAATATTGTAGCTACAGATAAGCTGGAAATAATGACCTCTGGAAAGGTTTATGGGAATATACGAACAGCCAGACTCAGGATAGCAGATGGTGTTGTTTTTAAGGGTAAGTGTGAAATGATAAGAGACCCTAAAACAGTTGATATTTTTTCCGCAAGAGTGGAAAAGCTAAAGAAGACAGTCGGCAGTGTATGAGACTCTTTCTGCTTCGATTATTGCAATAGGATCGGAGATAACATCAGGAAAAATTCAGGACAGCCATGGAAAATATTTAAGTACTGAACTTGATAGAATGGGGATTGTCGTTCGAAGCATCTCCCTTATTCCGGATAATGAGAATGTTTGTCAATATATTGACTCGGAAAAGGATAAGAGTGATATAGTAATAATTACCGGTGGACTGGGACCTACCTCTGATGATATTACAAGGGATCTTGTAGCATCCATTGCCGGTGTTGATCTGGTTTTTCATAAATCGATACTGGAAAAACTGAATAAAAAATACCCGGGCAGACATAACAGTTCAAGAGAGAAGCAGGCTTATATTCCTTCTGGGTTTACTATTCTTGAAAATTTTTGCGGAACTGCTCCTGGCTTTTATGGTTATATAGGGAATTCTCTGATTTTCAGTCTTCCGGGACCTCCTTCAGAAATGAGAGAGATGTTTACACGTTCTGTGAAACCAGTTATCGAGAAGAAATATGGTTTGAGCGTAATAGAATTTCTTAATATTTCCTGCTTTCTTATGTGTGAATCAGGACTTGAGGATATGTGTCTACAGTATGGGAGCAGTGATATTTTGTGGGGTACAATGGTTCAGCCATATAAAATTGGTCTCTACCTGTATGGTGGTAATGGTGAATCAAGGCTTCGGTTTTTCTACTATCTACAGGAAAAATTTGGAAAGGAACTTGTTGTTCTTGGAGATATTAAGGCAGAGGAAATTTTGTCGGAAGCGTTAAAAGCTCAGGATCGGGTTCTGTGTACTGCAGAATCGATGACAGGTGGGCTTATTTCAAAGCTTATTACTGATTTACCTGGAAGTTCGGGATTGTTTTGGGGGGCCTTTATCAGTTATTCAAATGAAGCCAAGAAAAATCTTCTGGATATTACTGAAAAAACACTTAGAGAATATGGAGCTGTATCCAGAGAGGTTGTTCTTGAAATGGCGGAGAGGAGCCTTTTCCTTTCAGGCGCTAATCTTTCTATTGCTGTTTCCGGATATGCCGATGATTCCGGAGAGGGGAATATTGCTGCCGGTACTGTCTGGATTGCAGTGAAATCCGGTGAGGGTGTACATGCAGCCTGTAAGTTTAAATTCAGAGGGAAAAGAGATCTTGTAAGGCGAAAAAGTGCTGTTGCTGCCATGTTATTTGCAGAAATAGCTTTGAGGGTACCTGAAAGGCTTGACAGTTGTTGTAAGTGGCAATATAGTTAGTTAGTTTTTAAAATGACCTCAAGATTGTGTTTGAAATTCCTGAAAAAAGATAATAGTTAATTATGGAGATCCTGATGTCAAAAGTCAGAGGAAATTATATTCATCTATAAAAATTCAATAAAATAAAACTGAAGAAAGAGTAAAATAAAAGCGAGGAAGCGATGGCGGAGATTGAAGCTGAAGCCTCAGAAGTTGAAGCAGTTACACGTCCCAAAAGAAAGAAAATTCGAGTTGAACTTATCAGAGAGACAATATCCAGCAAGAGGGATAATGCTGAATCTGAGAAGCCGGATGAGATTGTTGATGAAAAGACTGAGGCTCTGCCCCCAATCACAGACGATGCTGCACGGAAGGAAATTCCCAGAACAGTTGTTCCCAAGAGAAAGCCCCACTCCCGATCAGGTCAGAGAGGAAGAGCAAAGGCTTCCGATAATCAGAATAAAGAAAAGTTAAGTATTAATGATCTTTCACGAATGACAGTGCCTCTGCTCAGGGAGCTGGGTGAGAAGCTGGGTATAAGCCTTGAAACCCTGATGACCATGAAGAAGCAGGAAGTTATTTTTTCAATTCTGAAGGCTCATACTCAGGAGGGAGGAATAATCTATGCATACGGATCCCTGGAA
>JAJRQE010000056.1 GCA_024280415.1 Spirochaetota bacterium
CGGTCGTTCCCTGGTTCCATTCCTCCATGGCAGTAAACCTGAGAACTTCAGAACAGAAGCACACTGGGAGGTTGATTTCAGGTATGATGAACCAGGTACGGATTTTGAAAGATCGTCCTTAAATGTAATAAGGGACAATGATTACAAGTATGTACACTTTGCAGAAATGCCGGATCTTTTGTTTGATATAAAAAATGACCCTGAGGAGCTTCATAATCTAGCTAAAGATCCCTCATATTCAAAAATCATGTTGAAATACGTAAAAAAGTTGCTGTCCTGGAGAATGGAAAACGATGAAAGAACACTCACTCATTTCCTGGTCGGACCTGATGGATTTTCTGTGAAGCCCAGGATTCATACATAACAGTAATGGTTCAGGTAGAATAATACAGCTTTGAAAGGCTAAGGGGGGGGAGGGAAAGGATAGAGAAATCTTAAGGGATAAAGATACTGTCAGACTATGGCTATACTAAATATAAAAGAACAACAGTTGAATGGATTTTTATTCCTGAGAATTCGGACTATGATCTCTTATCGATTGTGCAAGCTTTTCAAATTTTTCCATAGTATGATTGTAAAATATCTGCCATCCTTCACACAATGTACTCAGTGTACCAGGATTGTTATCAGAGCCCCTCATTTTTTGGCAGTCTCCATGACATAACTGTAACCATTCACAGCTGTTGCAACGACTATTCCATTCTCCTTTCAGTTTGCCAAAGTCCTCGTAGATCGAGTCTGTCAAAGCTTCATCCCAGGAGATAGTATCTATACTACCCAGTTTCAACCCTTTCTCTACATAAAAATCACAGGGATAGATTCCTCCATCATATTCTACAACGAAGTATTGCCGGCAGTCTTTATCCATAATGCATTGGGTATACCTGTTCATTACCAGATAATTCAGTACAGAATCAAAATGACGGATGGAAACCCGCCTGGTGTCCTTTCTATACCAGATATCGAAAATTTCACAAAGGAATTCGCCCCACTGCCTGCCATTAATAGAATAATGGGTCAAATCTCCCCTTTCATCATATTCCACGCAGGGTATAAACTGCAGAAAGCTGAATCCTTTCTCTCTATAGTATTTGTACAACTCTTTGGGTGTTTTTACATTTTCCGAGTTTACCAGACATAAAATATTAAATTCTGTTTTTGCCCGTCGAAGATGATTGATCCCCTGCATAACAGCACTGTGGGTAGGTTTACCGCTGATTGTCAGACGGAACTTGTTATGAATTGCTTTAGGACCATCAAGACTTACTCCCAGTAGAAAGTTATACTTTGTAAAGAACTCCGCCATAGGCTGATCAATAAGTGTCGCATTTGTCTGGAGGCTATTATTGATTTTTGCATTGGGGGGAGCGTACTTTTTTTGTAATTCCACAGCCCTGTTAAAAAAATCCAGTCCGGAGATGGTGGGCTCCCCCCCCTGCCAGGTGAAATTATATGCAGGTAATGCCATTTTCATATAAGATGAGATCATTTTTTCCAAAACAACATCAGACATAACAGGCTTATCACCTTCTTTTATATAATTAAGATGATCAATATAGAAACAATATTCACAACGTAAATTACATGCCGCAGAGCTAGGTTTAATCAATAGTGAAAAAGGTTTGATTTTATTCATAAAAATCCGGTTATTCAGTTACTTTTTTTATTTGCTCATTAATATTTACAGCCAGTTTTCGTCTAAAATCTCTATGCATATCTATCGCCTCCAATTGAACCCCATCTTCCTTTAAGTATATAGTATTATTGTGAAAACAGGGGAGCTAATATGACATTTTTAGAAAAGTACGCAAACGTTATTCTTACAGGTTTAAACATTCAGAAAGGACAGAATCTTATAATCATGACTGAACCGGTTCACTGGAATTTTGCATCAGTTATTGCTGCAGAAGCCTATAAAAAGGGAGCCAGATATGTAAGGGTGGATTCCAGTGAAAAAAAAGATCCCCGTCTCTATAGAACACGTATAGAACATTCCAGAGAGGAATACCTCAATTATGTACCCCTGTTCCGTACAGAAACACAAAGATTGATAGTTGAAGAAAACTGGGCTCTCCTGGCCCTGGATGGCACCGAGAATCCTGAAATGTTATCAACCCTGGATTCAATCCGGAATACTATTGCAGGGAAAGCAATCACTGAAGCAGGAAAACTATTTCAGGATGCGATACAGAACAACAAAATCCAGTGGATCGTAGCCTTTGCCCCTACCGAGATTCTTGCAGGAAAAATAATGGATATACCTCCTTCAAAAGAGGCAATTGAAGAACTATGGCAGGTTCTTGTTCCTATTCTTCATCTTGATGATACCGATCCCTCGGGAACCTGGGTAAAAAGAGGAGAAACATTAAAAAAGCGGGCACTTGCGCTAAACAGATTAAAATTCAAAGAGATACATTTTAAAGGCTCCGGAACAGACCTGAAAATCGGACTTGGACAAAGAGCAGTCTGGGAGGGAGGAAGCTCTGTTTCAGAAAAAGGGATAGAATTTTCACCTAACCTGCCTACCGAAGAGGTCTTTACTGCACCGGATTTCAGGGAAACTGAAGGCAGAGTAAAAATAACAAGGCCGGTACTGGTTCCTGCAATCGGCAAGGTTATTGAAGAAGCCTGGCTGGAATTTGAAAAGGGTAAACTGGTCAACTATGGTGCAAAAAAGGGACGGGATGTACTTGACCAGTATCTTGAAATAGATCCTGCAGCTGCATTTCTCGGAGAAATTGCCCTTGTTGACAGCAACTCTCCTATCTTTAAATCCGGTAAAATCTTCCATAATATCCTGTTCGATGAAAATGCTTCCTGCCATATTGCTCTGGGAAGCGCCTATCCTGAATGTTTCGAAGGAGGTGGAAAGATGTCAGATAAAGAACTTCTCGAAAACGGAATAAACGTCTCCAACCTACATACAGATTTTATGATAGGCTCCCCGGATGTTGATGTAACAGGATTAACCTGGAACGGGAAAAAGACTGATATAATAATTGAGGGTAAATTTATTGGAGATTTTGCCTGATCCGACAATTCGGCTATACAGTTGACATATACACCGGCAGTGTATAGTTTATATATATGAATACAGTAAACGCTTTAAAAATTAGAAACCAATTCGGAGAAGTTCTGGAAATGTTAGATAGGGATAAAGACCCAATTCTAATTACCAAGAGTAAAAAAGTAAGGGCTGTACTAATTCGCTACGAAGATTTTCAAACACGGTTTCTGGATAAACAGGCAGAAGAGGAGAGAGAGCAATTTTATAAGCAGATTAAAAGCCATGTTGCTCCCTCGCTTATCAATGAAGATCCTGTAGTAACTCTTCGAAAATTAAGAGGATATGAAGATTGAGATATATCCTGGATGCCTCTGTAGCTATAAAATGGTATGTAGAAGGCACAGAGCATCCAAATGCAAATCTTGTTTTAAAAAAACTTCTAAAAGAACCTGAATTATTTGCTGTACCAGAACTTTTTACCTACGAAATTCTTTCAGTTCTTTACAGGCTCCATCCGGAAGCACAGGGAATTTACTCACAAGATATAAACAGTATTCTTCATTCCGGGATATTGCGATATCCTATGACTGAAAATATTTATACCCGGGCGGATAGATTTATAAAAATGGGTTTAATCGGATATGATGCAGTATATGTGGCTCTTGCAGAAGAACTTCATGGAGTATGGCTAACATTTGATGCCAGGGCACATAAAAAAATAGCCTCAGAAAAACTGTCCTTAAACCTGTTTGAAACTGAATTCCTAGTTTGATACTACCTTATAATCCTCCCCTTCATCAGTTTCCAGATCAATAAGCACTGTTTTTCCTTCAAAACCATGAAGATTGCACCTTGCCCTTACTTCAACAAAACGAACTCCCCCGGTAATGACTATTCGTGACTGACTTCTGGTAAAAGGCTGTTCTGTATCATGAGGATGAACAAGGACTCTTTCTCCATAAACCTTTCCGATTTCCGGGTTCAGAACATCCCAAAAATCGGCGTAATGCTTCCAGCCTTCATCCCTATGACGGACTGTAACATAGAAAGTCCAGCTTCCTCCGGAGCTTTCCACAGCTTTGACAAACCTGACCTGTGCAAAGTCAAGATCAGGATTAAATTCTGCTATTTCCTCTGCAAATAAACCAAAAGTTATTAAAGAGACTAAAATTAATATTGATGTTATAGTTTTCATGAATCTAATGTACTTATTTTCATTACATTAGTAAATTACTAATTTATTATAATTAGAGATCAGGTTAGTCCGGAGGTAAGAGAATGAACAAACTGCGTATAGGGCTGTGCCAGCTAAATACACAGGACAGCATAGATTTATCCTTTAAACAAATTGAACACTATACAGCAGAATGCACTGAAAGAGGAGCTCAGCTTGTTGTTTTTCCGGAACTCTCCACATATCTGTCCGAAATAGCTGCCGGTGAAGCAGCGCAAACACTTGACGGGGAGATAATATCAAAATTTAAAAATCTTGCCCAAAATACAAAGTTTATATTCATAACGGCAGTTTTGTTGAACAATCTGAATTAAAGGGTAAATCCTACAACACCTCCGTACTTATAAATCCTCATGGAGAAATTGAGGCTGCATATAGAAAAATTCACCTATTTGATATCGAACTGAATAATGAATTGACCTACAGGGAATCCGACAGATACAAAAGAGGAAGCTCAGTTGTAAATCTTAACACAAAAATCGGGAATTTGGGGTTTACCATCTGCTACGACCTTCGGTTTCCGGAACTTTACAGAGAATTAACATTCAGAGGAGCAAGGCTGATTATTGTCCCTGCCGCTTTTACTATGTTTACAGGAAAAGACCACTGGGAAGCCCTCCTTCGTGCAAGAGCCATAGAAAACCAGGTATATATAGCTGCTCCAAATCAGATTGGGGAGCATCCTGATAATAAAATGTGCTATGGAAACAGCATGATAATAGATCCCTGGGGAAAGGTAATTGCCAGAGCCTCTGACAAGACCGGAACTATTGTTACAGATATCGACTGGGATTACCTTGATGAGGTTAGGAGTAAACTACCCAGTCTTAAAAACAGGGTAGATTTGAAAGATATGTGATCCTGCAGAAACACGAAAAGTCGTGCTTCTGCAAAGTATATATAAATCCTACATTACCATCCTTACACCAACACCGTAAACGCTCCCCCTCCCAACATATGAGTATTCCAGGGTAAGCCACATTTTTTCCGACATTTTCCATGATACCGAATCGAAGGAGGCAAAACCTAAATTAATTGGTTCAGCATAGGGATAACCAAAATAGCTGTAGTTATAACCGTAAAGCCCAAGTCCCATTCCAATAGTAAAATCAAATTCGAGATTGTCACCAAAATTGAAGCCCTTATGAAGTGTTACCAGAGGTGCAACTCCATACTCTGTTCCAGTATAGCTGTTAAGGAGATAAAAACTAAAAACACCCCTTGCAGCAAGACCCCATTCCATCGGGAATTCGGGAATAAAATCCAGATCTCCCATAATTAACTCTGCACCTGCTCCGACAGAAAGACCAAAAACATTCAGACCTACTACCCCTGTAAGGTTTACCTGTCCGGGTTCATTGTACTGTGCCTCTGTAACAGTATCACTAAATAACCCACTGGTAACCATGACAACCAGAAGTAAAGCAGTAAATAAAATACGCTTCATAACATTCTCCTTTAATTACTTATGTTTATATTTAATTATACCACGAAATTTCATATATAGCGATAGCACCCTGCTAAAAAACCAGCATCTATCTATCGATTATTTCAGGCGTTATATGTAGACGATGACACATCCCCGCCTTTTCCAGTCCAGTTGGTATGAAAAAACTCTCCTCTGGGTTTATCTACTCTTTCATAGGTGTGGGCACCAAAATAATCCCGCTGAGCCTGAAGCAGGTTTGCAGGAAGCCTGTTGCTTCTATATCCGTCAAAAAATGAAAGTGCTGTGGACATTGCCGGAACAGGTATTCCAAGTTCAACAGCTTTAATAATAACCCGTCTCCATGCTGCCTGAGAGCTCTCTACAACTTTAAGAAAATAATTATCCAGTAACAGATTTTTTAATTCAGGATTATTATCGAAGGCTTCTTTGATTTTTCCAAGGAAAACACTTCTTATAATACATCCCCCCCTCCACATAAGTGCAATTCCTCCATAGTTAAGATTCCAGTTATTCTCCTTGGCTGCCTCTCGCATAAGCATAAATCCCTGAGCATAGGATACAATTTTAGAAGCAAGTAGAGCCTGTTCAAG
>JAJRQE010000057.1 GCA_024280415.1 Spirochaetota bacterium
CTTCCTGAACAACAAAAAGTCGCGTCTTTCCTTTCGGATATTGATACTAAAATTGAAAAGCTTTCCCTGAAAAAGGAACTTTTGGAGAAGTATAAGAAAGGGATAATGCAGAGGCTTTTTTCCAGGGAGATCCGGTTTAAGAATGAGAGTGGGGAAGATTTTCCAGAGTGGGAGGAGAAGAAGCTGGGTGAAGTTGGAATCTTCTCTAAAGGACAAGGTATTTCAAAAGATGATCTTGTAGGTATAGGTCATCCCTGTATTCGATATGCAGAGATATATACCAGATATAATTATGTAGTTTCTGATCCGGTTTCACATATTTCCAAGGAACTGGCAAATAAAAGTGTAATAATTAATTATGGAGATATTCTTTTTGCAGGTTCTGGAGAAACAATCGACGAAATTGGGAAATCTGTTGCATATATTGGAGAGCAGCCTGTTGCAATAAGTGGTGACACAATTATTTTGAGTCCTGATTCTAGAATTGATAGCATTTTTCTATCGTACTACCTAAACTCAAACATTACACGAAAGAATCTAAGAAAAATTGGTCAGGGACAATCAGTTGTTCATATTTATTCAAAAGAACTGAAGAAGTTATGCATAAATCTACCTTCAGTTAAGGAACAACAGGGAATTGCTGATTTTTTAATGAATTTCGATTCTAAAATTAACCATATAGATAAGGAGATTTCTGCGGTGAAGGAATTTAAAAAAGGGTTGTTGCAGGGGATGTTTGTGTGAGGGGAGATTTTGGTAATAACGTAAAAAGTGCGTGTAATTGAAATTGCGTGGTATTTCAAAGTTGTTTATTACATCTTAGGTAAGAGGTAAGCTAGTGGGTATGACTATCAAAGATCTGAAAGAACTCAATAAGCAGAAAGGTATAGCGACAGCTGTAATTAATTCATATAAGGATTTCTTTGTCGCTTCTGAAGAACTGATGTACTCAGGATTCTTTATAAGTCGTGGCCATAGGGAGTTATCATGGAAATTATTTCCATCTGTATTTAGACCTGAGGTACTCGAAAAAACAAATATTCCAGATCGAGGTGGAAATTATGAATCAACTCTTACAACAGAGTTTCAAGATAGATACTTCCACTATATCGATTTAAAAATAAATAGTAGCGATGAAACTTCTATACTCTTGGCAATGCAACATTATGGCGTATACACCCGGCTTCTTGACTGGACGTTAAATCCTCAAACTTCACTATTTTTTGCAATGAATTTCTCTGATGAATCCAATTCAGATAGTCTTATTGCAGCAATTTGGTATCTGAATCCTGAGAAATACAGAAATATGTCTGGAGGTCCAAAAAAAGGTTCCGTTTATGTTCGCCAAATGGGATCTGAGGTATCTAAACGGAGCCATATTGCATTTCAAAGGAAGCAAGAAGAAGTCGTAAATCCGAAAAATCAACTACCTATTTTCTTTATTCCGAAATACCTTTTTCCACGCATTGTTGCACAGGAATCAATTTTCTCCATCCATGGGCACCAAAAGACGTCACTAGAAGATATTAGTAATGCTGGAGAATTCTTAAGATGTCTGATAATCGAAGATTTAGATAAGTCTTTTTGGAAGTATGTAAATAATGTACTTAAACTTGATTATGAGAAATATTTTCCGGATATTTATGGGTTTACAGAGGGGATGAGACGGGCGAATAGAAAGTAGATTAGGTAGTTGGTATAACAGTTAGAAAGTATTTAGAAAAATAGTTGTGGAGGTTCTGAAATGAAAGGTTTTTTTGCACATACAGCACACGAGGTAAGTTGCGAGACAATTAGTAATGCAATCAGAATCATTAATGATGCTGGAAATGTTGAAGTTAAGAGTTGGTTGAATTTACAAATTGCAGGGAAATATATTATTGATGTTGTTTGTGACGAAATAAAAAATCGGAATTATTTTTAGCTGATTTAACATATCTAAATCATAATGTATTATTTGAATTAGGATATGCAATTGCTTTAAATAAACGGATTGTAATCTTTATTGATACCAGTATTAGTACCGCTAGGAAGAATTATGACCGATTAAACTTGTCTTCATTAGGATATATAGAATTTAATAACAGCTATGAAATGGCAAATCGTTTTAATAAAGAAGAACCTTATAACGATCTAGATAATACTTTATATAATAGGATGTATTCCGAATATTTGTTTCCTCCATCCGAAAATAGTGGTTTGCTATATATTAAAAGTTTGATTGAAACAGATTCTTCAATTAAAGTTTCTCAAATGCTTGGTTCGTGTAAAATCAAACCATTAATAATTGACGATCCAAAAGAGGTCCGAAATCAGGAAGTAGAATGGTACATAAAGTATTGTTTAAAAAGTTTTGCTGTTATTGGTCATCTTGTTGACAATGAAAGAACAAATAATGAGTTCCATAATGCAAAAGTGTCATTATGTATGGGTATTGCCTTTGGATTTGAGAAAAATATATTAATGGTTGCTCACGAACCATTTGATTCTCCATTAGATTATAGATATATCTTAAAAAAACATAAAACTGCATATGAGTGTGGAAAGATTGTTGGAAATTGGATACGAGATACAGAAATAGAGTATCTAAATATTCAAAATGTTGAATCAACAAAAGTACATGAACAAAAGCTTAATGAGGTAATTAGGCATATAGATATTGGAGACTATATTGCTGAGCAAGAGTATGAAAATATTCCCAAATATTTTATAGATACAGTTTCATTATGTTTTTTGCAAGTGGAAATTCCCCATTATTGCAATTATTTTTCCCCACTACCCAGTGAGGAATTTTTAATATAATTTAACCGATATTTAACCTCCTCAAAATGTCCCTGAACCGCTTTCCTAACTTGCTCGGAAATGTC
>JAJRQE010000058.1 GCA_024280415.1 Spirochaetota bacterium
ACTCGTGGTATTGATGTAGGGGCAAAAGCTGAGATACACCGATTGATCAGCGAGTTGGCCACCAACGGGATTGCAATCATTATGATCTCGTCGGAACTCCCCGAGATCCTGGGAATGAGCGACCGTGTAGCGGTTATGCATGAAGGAAAATTAAAAGGTATATTGAGCCGTGAGGATGCTACACAGGAGAGCATTATGCGGTTGGCAACTGGAGGTAAGAAGTGAGCGACATAAATAAAAAAATTGGATTTAGTTTGAAGATGGCTTTTGCCAATTATGGATACTTGTTTATCCTGGGTTTCCTGATTATTATATCCACAATTCTTTCTCCGGTATTTCTGACATCGGGGAATATAATGAATATTCTACGTCAGATGTCAATAACTGTAATTATTGCATATGGTGTTACTATGATTATAATATCAGGGATGATCGACCTTTCATCTGGTTCGGTGGTAGCATTATCGGGTGTAATAGGCACCAGTGCTTTTGTTATGACAGGCTCCCCCTGGGTCGGTCTGATTGTTGGTATTCTGGTTGGCGCGGGTACCGGATTGTTTAACGGAACGGTGATTACGGTATTCAATTTACCTCCCTTTATTGTAACTCTTGCAATGATGACAGTCGCCCGTGGGTTGGCACTCCTGTACACCGGTGGTTATCCAATTATTGATATTGATGCGTTTACTACCTTTGGTAAAGGATTTTTTCTGGGAATCCCTATTCCTGTCATTATCATGCTTCTGGTTTTTGTCGGCGTCGTTATCCTTACCAAACGTACCAGATTCGGTCGGTACATCTTTGCAATAGGCGGTAACGAGGAAGCTGCTATAGCTTCGGGTATAAATGTAAAGCGAATGAAGATTATGGTTTTTACACTTAATGGTGCACTGGTTGGTCTGGCTGGTGTTATTCTTATGTCCCGTATAAATTCAGGTCAACCAGCTGCAGGTCTTATGTACGAACTTGATGCAATTACTATGGCTGTTATAGGAGGTACCAGTCTTTCTGGTGGTATTGGTTCTATTACCGGTACACTTGTTGGTGGGCTTATTGTGGGTATTCTTAAAAATATACTTAATTTGACTAACGTTTCCCCTTATTGGCAGCAGATTCTCAAAGGACTGATCATACTTATTGCGGTGATTATGGATGTATATACCAAATCTATGCAGAGTAGCAAAAAATAGTTTTCAAATTTTGAAGCCTGTTCTAATTACTCTTGTTGTTGACAAAAGACTAGTAATCAAAATGGAGAAACAATGAATAGTAGAGAAAGGATGCGAGCTATCCTTAACCACAAGGAAGCCGACAAGATAGCTGTAGACTTTGGAGGTATGCACTCATCCGGCATGAGCTGGATAACTTACAATTCGCTTAGGAACCATCTGGGAATAAAGAATGGTGAAATCAAAATATATGATGTAAATCAGCAACTTGTATTACCGGAACAGTGGTTTCTGGACATGTTTCAAATTGATACAAGGGATCTTGCGTATGATTTTTCTTTTAATGATGAAGATTGGATGGACTGGAAAGTCCAGAACAGAACTGTTTTAAAAGTTCCGTCCTGGATGGATTTTCAGAGACGTGATGATGGGTGGGTTATTGTAGATAGAGATGGAGATGTTTTAGCTAGAATGGGGGATAGTGCATTCTATTTTGATCAGGAAATATACCCTTACTATGGAAATACTAAGGACGATTTTCGTGATATAGAGGAAGCTGTTAAGAAAGTCAGCTGGATGAGTCTTGTTGATCCACTCTGGAAGGACTCTGAAAACCCTGGTTTTTACGATTCTATAGGAGATGCTGTAAAAAAAATATACAAAGAAACTGATTACAGTATAATTGCCAACTATTCAAGTATCGTATTTGAGCCAGGTCAATGGCTTTATAGAAATGACGAGTTTTTCATGAAGATGCTTACTGATCCTAAAGAGGTAACTGCATTGTTTGAGAAGCTTGTGGAAATGCATATTGATAAACTTGGAAAACTTCTACCACAGTTGGATGGATATGCAGATGTGATAATTTTTAGTGATGATCTCGGGATGCAGACTGCTCCCATGATATCTCCTGAAATGTATAAAGAACTTGTTTTCCCCTGGCATAAAAAGATTTTTGATTATGTTCATGATAATTCCGGTTTGAAGACTTTTCTTCATAGCTGCGGATCCTTTTTTGACATCATACCTCATTTAATTAATGCTGGTCTTGATATTCTTAATCCTGTTCAGACTCAGTGTACTGATATGGAAGCGGTAAAATTAAAAGCAGAATATGGCAAAGATTTAGTTTTCTGGGGAGGAGGAATTGATACCCAGAATGCACTGCCTTTTTCAAATGAAAAAATGGTTAAAGATACAGTAAAAAAGAATTGTGAAATCCTAATGCAGGATGGAGGTTTTGTTTTTACGCAGATACATAACATGCTCCCGGGTATACCACCAGAGAATATTGTAGCAATGTATGAAGAAGTTAATTCCATCAGATACTAAAAAATTATAGTTTAAGGAAGCAAAGATGAGTGATAGAGAAATAGTAGTCGGTATTATTGGTACAGGGCGGATTGGTCAACTGCACACAAAGCTTTTAAATCGCTTTGTTAGTGGTGTAAGAGTCGAAGCTGTTTGTGATGTAGTACTTGAGTCTGCCAAAAAATGTGCTGGAATAGAAGGAATTAAAAAATATTCAGATGATTATAATGATATTTTAGGGAACAAAGATATTGATGCAGTCATAATCTGTTCCAGTACAGATACACATGCTGAAATGATCAGTCTTGCAGCATCAGCCGGTAAGGATATTTTCTGTGAGAAGCCGATATCTTTCGATGTAGACAAGATAAAAGAAACTTTAAAAAATGTTGAAAATGCAGGAGTCAAGCTGCAGATAGGTTTCAACAGACGGTTTGATCCAAATTTCGTAAGGGTGCGAAAATCTGTCGTAAATGGTGAAGTAGGAAAGCTTCACATGGTCAGGGTAACAAGCCGTGATCCATCCCCTCCTCCTGTGGAATATATTAAACGTTCAGGTGGTCTTTTTTTTGATATGACTATCCATGATTTTGATATGGTCAGGTTCATCACTGGTAGCGAGGTTGAAGAAGTCTATGCCAGCGGAGCGGTTCTTGTAGATAAAAAGATTGGAGAAGCCGGTGATATTGATACAGCTGCTATCAATCTAAAATTTAAAAATGGTGCACTTGGATTTATTGAGAACAGCCGACAAGCTGTATACGGGTATGATCAGCGGGTTGAAGCTTTTGGTTCAGGCGGAATGGTAGAAGCTGACAATGTTCAGTCGAATACTGTAACAGTATCCACAGCAAAGGAGCTG
>JAJRQE010000059.1 GCA_024280415.1 Spirochaetota bacterium
TATAGCTTTTCGAGCTGAGCACTGTTGTGGATAGTTGTTGTAAAAGAGTGGCTGATATATTTACCTTTCTTACTCTCTCTGTGTTTTTTGTTGGAAACTTCCAGTTTCAGGAGCTGGAGAACACCTGCTATAGCAGATTCCCTCTCTTGTTCTGAATATCTGCTGTAGGTAATTACTTTCATAGCAACTTTGGCAGGATAGACTGCCTTTGTACTTCCAAAGGGATTCTCAGATTGGTTCATCTGGACTTAATATCTTTGTGTTCTTTATTTTTTGCTGCATCTCTCTGCAGTTTTGCCCAGGTATCTCTCATGGAAACAGTCCTGTTGAACACGGGTAAACCAGGTTTTGAGTCTACACTGTCTGCACAGAAATATCCCTTTCGCAGGAACTGGAAAGATTGTCCCGGAACAGCCTCCTTAAGGGAGGGTTCCAGTTTACACCCCCTGAGAACTTCCAGAGAATTTTCAGATAGATCATCCCGAAAATTACCTGTGACATCTCCTGGATTTTCACTCTTAAAAAAGTGGGAATAGAGGCGTACATCAGCTTCGAAGGCATGGAATGCAGATACCCAGTGACTCGTACCACGTACTTTCCTTCCGTCAGCTGTTCCTCCTCCCCTTGATTCAGGATCATAGGTACAGTGCACTTCCAGGATTTCTCCTGTTCCGGGATCTTTGATGATCTCTGTGCAGGTTATGTAATATGCGTGTTTAAGACGGATCTCCTTTCCAGGGGAAAGTCTAAAGTATTTTTTAGGAGGATTTTCCATGAAATCATCTTTTTCAATATAAACTTCTCTGGAAAAAGGAACCATTCGCTTTCCCATATTTATATCTTCCGGATTATTATCCGCCTCCATCATCTCTGTTTTATCTTCAGGATAATTGGTAATAACTATTTTAAGGGGGTCGAGCACTGCCATTACTCTTTGAGCCTTCATATTCAGGTCTTCCCTGAGGCAGTGTTCAAGAAGGGCAAAGTCGACGGTGCTGTTGGATTTTGCAACACCTATTCTGGATGCAAAATCACGTATGGATTCCGGGGTATATCCTCGGCGGCGTATTCCGGATATTGTAGGCATCCTGGGATCGTCCCACCCTGAGACATCTTCCTTTTCCACCAGTTCCAGGAGTTTGCGTTTGCTCATAATTGTATAGTTAAGGTTCAGTCTTGCAAATTCAATCTGTTGAGGTTTTATTTTTTCTCCTGATTCCTCTACGGCCCATTCGTAGAGTGGGCGGTGATCCTCAAATTCCAGTGTACATACTGAATGGGTAATGCCTTCAAATGCATCTGACAGGGGATGGGTAAAGTCGTACATTGGATAAATACACCACATATCCCCTGTCCTGTGATGGGTCATCCTTTTTATTCGGTATAGAGCAGGGTCACGCATGTTAAGATTAGGGGAGGCCATATCAATTTTTGCCCGGAGAAGGTACTTCCCGTCTTCAAATTCTCCCTTTTTCATTCTTTCAAAAAGATCTATATTTTCTTCGACAGATCTCTCCCTGTCGGGGCTGTTTTTTCCTGGAGATGTTAAAGTTCCACGGTATTCTCTTATCTCTTCCGGCGTAAGACTGTCTACATAAGCCTTTCCTTTTTTTATCAGTTTAAGGGCAATATTATACAGTCGATCAAAATAATCCGATGCATAGTATTCATGTTTACCCCAGTCAAAGCCAAGCCATGCAACATCTTCTTTTATTGATTTTATATATTCAATTTCTTCTTTTGCCGGATTGGTATCATCAAATCTAAGGTGGCATCTGCCTTTATATTTTTCTGCAAGACCAAAGTTCAGGCAAATGGATTTAGCATGACCTATGTGAAGATATCCGTTTGGCTCCGGAGGAAACCGTGTAACAACTTTACCTTCATTCTTATTATTTTCTATATCTTTTTCAATTATTTTCTCTATAAAATTAAGTGTTCCGGTGCTCTTGTTATCTTCCATAAAATTCCCTGTAAATAAATATTTGACCGCCAGTGTATAATAATCGGGGCAATCAATCCAGTCTAAAAAGAACAGGAAAATTTTATATTTTTAAGAATAGTTTATTTAGGAAGAAATAAGGTAAAAACTGTTCCCTGGTTTATAGTGGAATTTACATCCAGGTATCCTTCATGTTTTTGTAAAATTGAAAAGGAGGTAAAAAGACCTAATCCTGAACCTCTGGATTTTGTACTGAAGTATGGGTCATAAATTCTGGATAAATTTTCGTCAGAAATACCTTTTCCGGTGTCTGTAATGGAAAGGGAAAGATATTTTTTTCTGGGAAGAAGGAACTTATGCTTAAATCCCTCAATCCACCCCATTTTGAACTTAATTTTCCCGCCTTCGGGCATTGCTTCTTTTGCATTGAGAATAATGTTGGATAAAACCCTGGTAATCTGATTTTTATCTGCATTTATTGTAAAATCAGAATTATAGAGGTGTTCACATATAATATTCGGATCCTGTATAATAAGATTTGCTGTTTCTTTAAGAAGGATATCGATATTAAAGGGCTCTTTAACAAGTATTCCTCCTTTTGCCATAAAATAGAGTTCCCTGGTAATATTTTTCGCCTGTAATATTGCTTTATTGGCTTCGTCTATGCTGTAACTAATATTGGTATTGATAGAATCATCTTCTTTTATAAGACTTAAATGACCTCTGACAACTGTCAGTATATTGTTGAAATCATGGGCTATACCACTTGCAAGGGTCTCTATAGATTTTAATTTACCGGAAAGCTCCTGTGCCGTTTCCAGTTTTTTTCTTTCACTAATATCCCTGCTGCTGTAGATCATTCCGACAGCGGTTCCATTATCATCCTGGAGAATTGTTCCTTTACTCTCCAGATAGATTTCTTTTTTATCCTGTCGTATCATTCTGTACTCCGCAGCACCGTTTGTGGGTATTCCAAGGGATGCATTCATTATGTAGAAGAGGGCTGTTTCTCTGTCATCCGGATGTATCCATTCGATAAGTTTAGTTCCAAGAATTTCATCCTCATGACTGGCTCTGAAAATCTCCATTATCTGCCTTGAGACATATATTACAGTTCCTTTAAGATCTGTAATAGTTATTCCGTCCGGGATTGAATTAAGTATCTGCTGCCAGTATTTCTCAATTTTCATCTATAAAATACTATTCCTGAATCAGACATTCATAGGCACGATCTTTCTGATGAGGAAAAAGATCTTCCGGTATGCTTTCTGCCCCCCTAGCTGTAAAAACCATATATCGTGCACAGTTAAGATTATTTGTCAGGCAATATTTCTCCTTCATTGTCTCATCCTGATCCTTATCACTTTTCAGTTTACCCTGAAAGAAGGGGCAGCTATCTTTTAGTTCACATTCATGCATATATATACCTCAATTACCAAAGTTAGATTATGTTTCGGGATAAATCAACTTAAATTCCTGAAAAATCTTTCTTTTTTGGATTTTTGCTTTTTATTTTGCAAGATACCTCAATCTATAATATCATAGACTGCAGGAGTAGTGGATGAAACTGCGTGGAAAATTATTTTTTATAAGCCTTTTAACCTTTGTAGTTCTTGTCATTCTCGGATTGATTTTTCAGATACCTGTAAATAAACAGCAGGAAAAGCTGGCTTTGGACGGTATAATACGTCTCCTGGAAGTATTGATAGAGAGTGAAAATGAAAAACTGGCCGATGCTGTTTTCGAAAATCAGCAGAAAAAGATAAGCAGCATACTGGTAAAAATGCTCGATATCCAGGGTGTGGAGAATGTGATTCTCTATAATGCAGATAGGTATATGATCGACTTTGCCCTGGGAAGTGATCCTGATGGCAGCGGATTGAAGTATTCTGGTCATTATGATCTTTCAAAATCATTTTCTGAGGAGATGCTGTATGAAAATAAAGATTCAATGCAGTATGAACACACATTGGGAAAGGATGGAAAAATTGCCGGAATTATAGAGATTTTCTATTCCATACAGGAGATAAAAGATCAAAGCAGAAAATCATATATAATATTTCTTGGATCAATATCTCTAAGTCTCGTATTAACTTTTCTTTTTATGTTTTTAATGTTATCCCGGGCAGTTGTCTCCCCTCTGACCAGACTTATCAGTAGAGTAGAAAATATGAATCTGGAAGATTCCGAAATAAATATTGATTCCATTGAAATAGAAAGTGATGATGAGCTGGGGAAGCTGACTTCCAGTATAAATCAGCTTGCCAGGAAGATAAATAATTATAGTTATACTTTGCAAAAACAGAATAAGCAGCTTGTTAAGTCCCAGAAGATGGAGACTCTTGGTACTCTCACCGGTGGGCTTGCCCATGATTTTAATAATATTCTTGGTGGTATTATAGGATCGGTTTCACTCCTGAAGCTATATCTTTCAGATGGAGATCTGACAGACCAGAAGCTGGAAGATAATCTGAATATAATTGAAAAATCTGCAAAACGGGCTACGGCTGTTGTCAGGAAACTTATGGATTTTTCCAGAAAAGGGGTAGATTCCGAAGTAGTTGCCAGCTTAAATAGTATTGTAAGTGATGTTATGGATCTTTTTAGGACTACTGTAGACAAGTCTCTTTTTCTGGATATAGACCTTTCAGGAGAGAATTTATCTGTCTCTGTCGATCCAGGTCAGATTAGTCAGGTTGTCCTGAACCTGTGTATTAATGCCGCTCATGCAATGACAACAATGCAGACTCCGGGAGAAAAAACAGGTGGAACCCTCAAAGTGGAAAGCGGCAGAACTTTAAAAAATAAAATTGATTATTGCTATATTTCTGTATCAGATTCAGGAATAGGGATTGATTAATCCGATCTGCCGAGAATCTTTGATCCCTTCTATACAACAAAGATCGAGACAGGTGGGACAGGTCTGGGACTTTCCATGGTATCTTCAATTGTTGCCAGACATAAGGGGCTTGTAGAAGTTGAATCTGTTAAAGGTACAGGTACAACATTTTTTATCTATCTTCCCTTCTTTGATGGTGATATATCAGTTTATCATAAAGAGAAAAGGGAAAAAATCGGGCAATCAGGTATAAATACGATTCTTCTTGTGGATGATGAAGAACTCATCAGGGAAGTGTCCATGGAGCTTCTTGTTGAATGCGGCTATAAGGTCTTAATTGCATCTGGCGGCCAGGAAGCTTTGGAGATATACAGGGGGAATTATGATCATATTGACCTTGTTATGCTGGATATGGCAATGCCGGGGATGTCCGGAGATGAAGTTTATAGAAAACTGAAACTTGAATTCCCTGATATTAGAATTCTTATATCATCAGGATCAGGAATAACAGAAAAAATTTCTGAACTGCTTAAGGATAAAAATGTCGGTTATGTAAACAAACCCTATACTCTGGAGGAATTATCAGTAAGTATACTTAAAGTTTTGAACAGGGGGTAATCTCTTACCTGATATCGTCAATGAGATCTATGTTATATCTGATTGCAATTTCTCTGCATTCATCTATAGATGCGTGTACATCTTCCGGTCTGTGGGCATCTGAATTACAAATAGCTTTTATGTTGTAGTTCCCAGCGAGCTCCCAGAAATTCAGCCAGGGATAAACATTCCTTGTTCCTTCGGGTGTCGGAATTTTATCTTTTCTGAGACCGTATCCGTTTATTTCCAGAGGAATATTTAGTTCTTCTGCAGCAGTAAGAATATCAATAGCACAGGATTTAGCATTCTCATCCCATTTTTTATATCCCGCACCAAATCCGTCCGGATGGGCAATAAAACTAAATAATCCTGTTGCCATAGTATCAGTCATTATTTTAGAATATTCCCGTAAATGTTCCGCAGTTCTCATTTCACCCAGATATTCCCATTCTCCATGGTTTCTGAACCAGTGGACAGAGCCTATCAGGTAATCAAGATTTTTTTCCCCCAGAAGCTCATCTTCGTAGAAATTCCTATAAAGCGGATCCCATTCGCATTCAAGACCTTTTAACAGAATAATATTATCGGACTCAGCCTCTTCAAATTCTGCCAGATATGCATCCAGTTCAGTCATCTCCATTCTGACATGGAGCCATCTGTCATCCGGAAGAGGGGTGTGATCACTTATTCCAAGAACCGGTAGTCCCTGCTCCGGATTTACTGTAATAGATTCCAATGCTGCATCAACATAATCTTTTACTTTACCTTCCGCATGCTTACAGCGCCAGGTATGGGTGTGAAAATTATTCATACACGGAGGTTATAGTATTTTTAATCATCTATCAAGGAATCTGTGACAGCTTTTTCCACTGGTTTATAAAGGGAGCGCCAAAGTTCCGGGAGATTCTCTTTGTTCAAAAAGCATTTCTGTTTCTGTTGACAGAATCATCTGGTGCAGTATATTAATAATCAATGGAAGATAAAAAAATAAATGAAACGGCTATGCAGGAACTTTCAGAAACTCTGGCTGCATGCACAGACCCCCTGCTGATAGAAGATTTTCTGAAGAGCCTTTTAACGGTTTCCGAATCTGCAGGAGTCGCAAACAGATGGGCACTTGTAAGACTTCTGGATGAAGGAATGAGTCAGAGGAACATTGCGAAGGAGCTTGGGTTAAGTCTGTGCAATATTACCAGAGGTTCCAAAGAGCTGAAAAAAGATGATTCCCCGTTTGCTGTCATGATCGGGGAGTATAAAAAACTGAACAGCTAGATATAAAAGGTAATAAATTCTCTGAATTTGCCGATAGCAGTTCTATGAAAGTCTTAATTTTATCCAGCAGGGAAAACAGTAAGATTGCTTTGGATATTAAGCTTCTGTGCAATACAGTTGGTTCGGAAACTGTTATTTTCGATACGGCCAATCCCTGTAATGGCGGTTTTTATTCCTGTCTTGATAAAAATGATCTTGTTTTAATAATATGGAACAAAAAGCTTCTGGAGGAGTATGAGGTAGTTTTTACTGTTGGTTACTGTCTGGGCAGTAAAAAACCCTTTGCAATGTTTAAGGCAGATACAAAAGGGATTCCGTCCTGTAATGGTAAAGCTGAACTGTTGACTACGAGAGACGATCTAAGGGCTTTTATTACCCGGGAGCTGGAAAAAAGCGAAAAGAAAAGAACCCTGAAAGCTGCTAAGAGTAAACTTCTCGAAATGGGCCTTGAGATAGATCTTAGAGATTTTATTGAATCCGTATCAGAGGGTAAGTCCATAGCTGTTGAACAGTTCTTAAAAGCAGGTTTTTCTCCTGACAGCTGTGATAAAAACGGGGTATCCCTGTTGAATATTGCGGTCAGGAAGGGACATGAACAGGCAGCTCTTCTTCTTATTGATGCAGGAGCAGATATAGATGTTGTCAGCGGAGACAGGGGGAACACTCCTGTCATGGATGCGGCCGCAGAGGGGAATCTTTCTCTCCTTTCAAGATTGGTGGAATCCGGTGCAGAGCTTAATACAAAGAGTAAATCGGGTCAGACTGCACTTGTTCTTGCTATAGGTCGACAGGCAGAGGAAGCCGCCTTGTTATTAATTAATTACGGAGCGGATATTACTATCAGAGATGATCTGGGTATGTCTGCAAATAAATATGCAGAGTTGTTCAAACTCCAAAGAGTTTTATCACTCATAGCGAAAACAACAGATGATACCACTTCCAAAAATCTTTAATTTTGCATATTCCTTCGGGGCACTTATCCTCATAGCAGGAGGGGTATTGTTAAAATCCACCAGTAGTGCAGGATTTGGCTTATATATTCTCTATTCTGGAGGAAGAGGAGCCCGGGCTTTCCATGAGATATTCAGTAAACCAGATGAAAAGGTATATTCAGTTCCTGGTAAATGGGATTTTATATGGGATCTTATCTTTCTTGCAATTGTATCTGTTTTTCTGTTTTCCACAGTGAAAACTATGCTTCATTTAATACTGTCAGGCGATTACAAAGAGGGTTCGGGTTCCCATATAATTATATATGCTGCAGTAGCAATATACTATGAAGTATTGTTTCGTATAACTGGTAATTTAATTAGCAGAAGAGCAGTCCTTATACTTCTTCCCCTTTTGGTTTTATCTGGAGCCTCCCTGATTTTAGGTGGTTTCTGGTCAAAAACAGATCTGATTATGGGTTTTCTATCTCTGGTACTTACTGCTATAATCAGTTTTAAAAGAGCCTGTCTGGAACTGGCAAATATACTCCGGCAGGAATAATTTCCAAACTGGTATTCCAGGAGTTAAATACAGGGAGAACAATGGATAAAAAGGATCAATTATCAATATTTCATCTTTATAGAAAGGATGGAACTTCAATATTTCTACACCCTCTGTCAGATAAGGAGCTTCTTCTGAAGCTGGGTGACAGTACTGTAATAACAGGAAAATATGGACATGAACCGAGAGTGGAAAGCTTTACAATGTTTAAGAACGATCTTTACAGACTAATCGAATCTGCGGTTAAGAGCTGGATAAGTGATACCCGCTTTATCCCCCATTTTGTACTTTCCGCAGCTTTGTTTCTGGTAATATATCTCCTGGCGGCTCTTATAATCAGGGATCCTATACCCATGGTTGATGAACTTCTTCTGGCTCTGGGAGGGAGCATTGGAATGTTTTTCTATCTTTCAAAAAGAGATCAGAATTCTGAAAAGGCATCTAAAAAAAGATTGTCCCTAAGGCTGATTATCGACAGAATTGTGTTCGTGGAGGATCCATTTGTGAAAGAACTGGAGGAGATCCTTCACTATAATGAATCTATTGACAGTAAAAGTCTTGTCGAATCTATCCTCGGAGAGGATGAAAAGGGATTCCGTCATGGGAGTTCAGAAGATTTCATGCAGCTTATTTCCTATATGGATAATTATTTTACAGAAAAACCCTACGGGAAGAAAATTAAAAGAATCGAAAAGCTGGGAATTGCAAAAACATCAAAATGGGCAGAGGAGAATAAAGTTGATTTATCTCTTTTTGCCATATACAGGAAACTTAAAAAGAGAATTCCCCTTTCCTGAAACTACTCAACTACATTCAGAGCTTCCATAGACTCCTGCAGTTTAATTGCGGTATCTGCAACCTGCAGGTTTTCAGCTGCTGGCTGGAAAGTGGGATCTATTTCAAGGGCAGCCTTCCAGTAGTCAATAGCTTTGGATAGGTTACCCCTTGCATAAGATTCCAGCCCTGCAATATAGTATTCATCCACTTTTCCCGAATTAAGTTCTCTCCCTCTGTCTCCAAATGGAATAGTGGCTTCAATACTGAATTTATCAACTGCTGCCAGCTGTGTTGTCATATCCAGGGTATAGTTCATATTTATGTCAATGTATTCCAGTGATATTTTCCCGCCGATTGTAAATTTAGGATTTGACCCCCGGTGTGAAAAACCCCCGTGAATGGAGTAGAAATCTGTAACTACCGCATTAATTCCCATTGCAATATTCCACTTTTCCCATTGATCCGCAGGCAGGGTAAGGCTGAAGGGATAGTTGAAATCAAAAGAAAGCAGAATAGGTCTTATAGGAGAATATGCAATACCCCCTGTGGCAATTGCAGGAAGGGATTCTCCCAGGGCATCAATACCAAGGTTTTTGACAACCCCTCCAATCGAAAAATTTCTCTCCCGGGAAGCATAAAATTTAAAAAGGTTAAATCTGGAGAGGAAGCCAACATCAGTTAGAACAGTAGCTACAGACTGATTTTGGGCAATTGTTTCGGGAACATTTCTGTATGCGGCCTTAATGTTTGCCCCCAGGGCAATCCCGTAAAAATAATAACTTGAGAAGAAGTTATAGGAAACATTCATGGTTGCAATTGTTTCTGAATAATATCCTGATGCCTGTTCCTCTCCCCATCTGTTGTACTCAATAAAAGGTACATAGAGAAACTTTCCTCCAACACCTATTCCGAGATTATTGAATCTGGTAGTATAAACAATCCCCTCGAGATTTGTATCAGCAATCAGATTGTTGTGGTTAAGAGTGAGTTCGGTGTAATTCAGAACTGAACTCCCTGCAGGATTTGATTCCAGAAATCCTGAATCAATGGCTACTGCGGTATAAGCAGTTCCCATTCCCTCATACAATCCACCCATGGGTATTAAAAGTGTTGGAAATACAGTTAGTCCGGTATTTTTATCAGAAAAGAAAGGAGTTTCTGAAAGATTCGAAAAACCGGCATAAAAATCTGCAAGATCTGCAGAAAACAGCAAACCGGAGACGACCAAAAAGAGAATAATGAGGAATCGTTCTTTCATTGTACTAAAATATACAACATAAAAGGGGTTTTATCCATAGAAGTAGTTTTAATAATGTAATTTTGAATCGATCTCTCTAAATATGGTAAAAATCTTTCCGTATCAGTTTCTATAGAAGTTTTTAATCCTGAAATGTCGATATTGATAAGTGTTGTTGCAAAAAATGCCGAAAATAGGGGACATTGGGGTATATTGTTTTAGTGTATTTTATTGATTATAGAAAAGTTATAATTTTATTACTCATTACAGTCATTTTTTCCCCTTTCAATATTTTTGGATCAGGGCAAAAAGAGGACAGAATGCCTCAGGTTCATACCCTGATGGATGAACGTCGTTATAATGATGCTATACTTCTTCTTGCAGAGATAATGAAGACCAACCCTGACCGGTTTGCAGAGGCTCAGGTTTTAATGCAGAAAATAACCACTGCCAGGGACTCCTATAATTTTCTTTATGACAAACTTATAAAGGTTCTTGATCCCCCGGAGGGTGAGGTGATAGATGAGGAAAAAGCGTATTCTATTATTCGGGAAATGGAAAGCCTGGACAGTAATCCCAATAAGGCTGCAGTAGCGGCATTTTCCCAGGCAAAAAAATCTATTGTATTTGCAGTTGAGAACAGAACATACTCCATAATTATGGAGACAGCTGCGGCTCAGATCGAGGCAGGTGAATATACTAATGCAGTGAACACCTATCTTGAGGGGTATAATCTTCATAACGACGGTTTTGTAGAGAAAAATTATGGAAATATAGTCCAGGATCAGGTGGAGATCTTTCAGGATACAATCAGGGTAGCTGCAAAGGGTTTTTTAGATTTGTACGATACTTTAACAAAAGAGGCGGAGAAATATTCCGGAATTATTGCAGAAGGCTCTCTTAACAGTATCGAGAGTGGATATTCTGATTATTCTGCTGCAATGATTCAGGCCGGGGAATACTGGAAAGTACTAAAAGGGACAGGAGCAAAACTGGAGAAGCTTCGGGAATCTGTTCAGAGAGAGGATGAGTCTGATATTCCCTATATTTCAACAAACCGAATCCTGACTGTAGGAAGATCTGCCTTTAGTGGTACTGAAGGGATTGCAGGTGTAATAAGTTATGTCTGGGATAACGCACAGAACCTTGTTGTTGAAGTTATTCTATCCCAGATGGAGAATACCTACAGGGAAGGAGTTAATTCATTCAATACATCGTCCTTTGAAATTTCAAGAAGCCTGTTTACAGAGGCAGAAAGACTTGCTTCTGTTGCAGTAAATATTCTGAAACTGAGAGGAGAGAAACTCTATCTGGACGGAACCCTTTCGTTTCTGGATAAAGGACTCGCAACGGTCAACAGAGAACTTCCGGAACTTATCTATGCAAAAACAATATCTGAGAATGTTCCCCATTATATAAGGATCTCCTATTTTACCGAGGAGCTGAACAGCCTCTCAAAGAGTATTGAGGCCGCAGGAGGAATAGAAGGGATAAAAACTTTCCTCTCAGAGCTGAAAACTCTTGAGTCTGATTTGAATGACAGCGGTATAGATGCTTCCCTTATGGATGCAAAAAAAGGTCTTTCCACCTATCGGAACTATGATTTATCAAAGACAGACAGAGCCGTACAGGATCTTCTTGCAGGAAGGGATATTCTTGCAGTTAATCTGTTTAATTCCGAAGTCAGATCCGAAGAGAGAATTCTTATCCTTAAAATCGATCCTGAAAAATTAACCATAGAAAGCAGTGCAGATGAAATAGAGGAAGCTGCCCGGTATACAGGAGGTGTAGAAGAGACAATTAACGGTCTCAGGCTGACCGTAAAACGCCCGGACAGAGCTGTTGAAATTCTTGATCTGACAGAATCAAAACTTGATGAGTCCGGATTAACTCTTGATGCCATTTTATCTGAAACTGAGAAAAAAGAACCTGAAGTTAAAGGTATGGAATCTATAATTGCCCAGATGGAAATAACCAAGCAATTGAAAACTACTATCGGTGAAAGGAAAAACAGTATCAGGTCACTCCGGGAGGAAGCCGCTGTTTTGAATAATGAAGCTGATAATGCCTATAGTCTGGCCAGACTGCGATTGGATGAAGCCTATGTGAAATTTGACAGGGAAGATTTTGATGGAGCCAGAAAAAAATATTATGAAGCCGAGTCTCTTTTTCTTAAATCTCTGGAGTACAGAGAAGATCAGAATGTAAGGAATCTGCTGACAGGGGAGCTTGCACAGCTGGATTCAGATATTACAATCTATCTTAACAGACAGATAATCAGAGAGGTAAGACAGCTGATCACAAGGGGTAAGGATTACTACAACCTTCAGGAGTTTATAAAATCAGAAAAATCCTTTCAGCAGGCACAGGATAGGTACAGTGTTACAAATGAAGAGCCCAATACCGAGATAGAGACATGGCTTATCAAGATAAAAAGAGCACTGGAAGCAACCAGCGGAAGGGAGATCTCTATTACAGATCCTCTCTATTCTGATATTATTGCCATACTCAACAGAGCAAGTGAAGAATTTGAAAAGGGAAAGGCACTCCTTAAAACTGGAAGTCAGGACGAAGCAGATGTTTATTTTAATGAGGCCATAAAAAATATAGAGCTGGTGAAAACACCCTTTCCAAGAAATTTCAAAGCAAGTGTAATGTACCTTGAAATTCTTGAGTATACTCAGAAGGATGCATTCGAAAGGTTTTTTCAGACTATGTATGAGACAGCAATAAACAATATGGTTGATGATCCGAAAACATCAGATGATAATCTTCTTGCTCTTTATGAGATTAATCCCGGCTATCCGGGAATAAAAAAGGCAATATATCGATCCGGTATTGCTGCAGGACGGATTATTCCACCTCCTGCCCAGATAGACATAAAGAGGGCCACCAGTCTCTACAACCAGGCTCTTGCAATTGTTAAAACAGATCAGAGATCCCAGTTTCCAATAGCTCTTGCCTATCTGGAAGAGGCTATTCAGATAAATAGTGATTATGATGCTGCGGCAATACTGATGGACAGAATAAGAACAAGTACCGGTGCTATAAGTCAGGTTTCAATGTCTGTAACCGATACACAGCGGCTTAGATATGCAGAATCACTCTATATAGACGGCAGATATCTTGAAGCAAATATTATTATAAATCAGCTGTGGGCTAATCCCGGAAACAGAAAGAGCGCAAAACTTAACGATCTAAAGGTAAAGGTGGAAGCAAGACTTTGATAAAAGAGAGTATTAAACATAAAATCATTTTTCCTCTTTTACTGTTTCTTATAGGATTATCCTCCGCTGTTAATCTCTCTGCCCAGGATATCTACTGGGAGAATCCTGAAGTCCTTGTTGATGGAAATGTGTGGTTCCCCCTTACTGCATCCTCTTACGACCTCAGTGTTGTTATGTGGCAGGAATTCAACAGGGAGAAAGATAATACTAATTCTCTAAGTGTTTCACTCATGGTTATGTCCGACCAGGGGAAATGGATAGAACATAAAGAAGTTCTGGGTCCCTTTCCCTTTATCGGTGACAAAGTATCAGTTTCATCTCTTGTTGTGGATAGAAAAAATAGAATCTATATTGCAATGTCAAGTCCGGAAGAGGGAATCCTGGTATATTCCTCCAATGATTCGGGCAGATCATTTGAACTAATAGGTAATCCTTCGGGAAAGGGGGTAACAACAGTTTCTCCAAAGTTGTTCCTCGGTTCATCCGGTGGGCTTATACTTTTTGTAACTCAGCCTCTCGGTGGGGATAGTGCTGTTTTCGGAGAAGAAAATACTCTTGGGGTAACCTATTCTGTTTCTCCTGACGGACGAATCTGGACAGATTACCTTCCTCTGGTCCTGGACAGATCTTTATCCAATGTCTATCTTCCCTTCCACACATCCTCTATGGGTATTGATCATGTGATATTTCAGGCATCTCCTTCTGAGAGCAGATTTTTTCAGCTATATCATATTTCCAGCAGAGACGGAGGCCACTCCTGGTCTAATCCTGTGTGGATTACCAATCTGAATGAGGATAATGATCTGGCCGTAAATTTTGATAACCAGAGGGGCTTTCTGGAAGAGTATCGGGGAAGATTGTACCTGGCCTGGGAAAGAAAGCTGGGTACCGGTGCCGCATATCCCTACTATGGAGAATTTAATACTCAGAACAATAATCTTGCTAAATTTGAGAAAATTGAGGGGAGGGGAGTCAGCGATAATCCTGTCAATAATCCTCAGCTCTACATGGAGAAAGGTGATCCTATTGCTCTGTGGTACAATAATATAGGCCAGGTGGTATTAGCCGGGCGAAACAGCGGAGAGTGGAATAGTATTGATATTCCCGGTATAACAGCCGGAGAATTGAGTAATTTCTGCCGGTTCATCTCTGTTAAGGGAGAGATGTATATTGTTTGGCAGAGTGATATCGGAGGCAGTTCAGGACTTACAGGCCTTGCCCCGGATAAAACTGTTCCTGAAATTACAATTTACCCCAAAAATTTCAGATCAAGCCCTCTTAGTCAGGATCTTTATTCTGTTACATGGAATCTTCCGGTTGATTCTTCAGGTATAGCAGGGTTTAGTTATTCTATGGATCAGGATGCACAGGGCAGTTCTCCCGAAACCATAATGGTCAGGAGAAGGGACGAGAGGCAGGCTGATTTTACTGTAAAAGAGGATGGTGACTGGTATATCCATGTTCGGGCTGTGGATTATGCAGGAAACTGGTCTACCCCCTCGACAGTAAAATTTTCCAGAGATACAACTCCTCCGGGGCAAGTTGTTATTAATAAACAGGAACTGGATGAAGAAGGCTACCTCCTCTCCAATACAGGGAGTATAAGCTGGGAACCACCTGTTGATGAGGATAAGGCAGTATATAGTTATCGAATCCAATATATTGCAGGTTCGGAATATTCCGGAGATTTTCAGGAAATTCAAATTCTTGATACTCCTGACCGTCCGGGAACGGGTAACACCTCATATAGTTTCTATAATCAGGATAACGGAATCTGGGCGTTTACAGTTTCACCTTTCGATGAAGTTGGAAATAAAGGGGAACCTGAAACTATTTATTTGCGAATGAATAAATATGTTCCCGTTACCTATGTTACAGGTATGACTGCGACTCAGGATGATCTTGGAGTAATAACAATTAAGATAGTAGGCCGGGGTTTTTCTGTTGGGGGTACTATCTCCACAATTATTCTGGATAAGGATAAGAAGGAACCCTATGACTTTGAATATAATCCTGAAACAGGGTTTTTCAGGGTTTTGTCAGACAGGATAATAGATGGATTTACTATTAGTGAGATGGATGAGGGAGCCTATTTTATTGGACTAATCCATCCTCAGCGAGGTCTCTATTTCAGTAGAGAAAAACTTGAATTTGAATCTACAGGAACTGTAAAATTCGGTAATTTCAGTATTCTGAATGAAAGTGGAAGAACAAATATTATTCTGAAAAAACTTTTGACTCTTTCTGTTAACAGAATATTCTTCGCTGTTATCATGCTGCTGATGGCAATTATTCTTATCGTAGCTTTTTTGAGGATAACAGTTATTGTCAGAGAGGGTACTATGATAAAAATGGAAGTCAGAGCCCTTATAAATAATAAAGTACTGCCTTCAGAAAAGAGGTTGGAGAGGATTAGGAATATGCAGAAACGCGGAATGGGATTAAGAATTAAATTTGCATTGCTGGTAACTACCCTTGTATTAATAGTGGTCCTTATGGTCTCCTATTCACTGGGTATCTTCATGATCTCCACCCAGCAGAAGAATCTTACAGAGGGGCTCCTTCAGACGACGGAAGTTCTTATTAACAGTGTTGATACAGCAGCAGGAAAGTATCTTCAGGAAAACAATACTCTGGAATTAAAACGTCTCCCCTCCCAGATCGAATCTTTAAAATCAGCACGATTTCTGACAATAACAGGCCCGGGTTACAATCCTGAGATGGTGGAAACCCTCTGGGTGACGAACGATGTTGATATCCGGGATAAGGTTGATCTGTCTGGTTTTCAATCTGAGGATGAGATCCTTGCCGGACTGCCTGGGGGGCAGAGGTTCTCAGAGGGTTCTCTTTTAATGCAGGATGATTTGACAGATACAATAAATAAACTTGCAGAAACAATAAATGCAAAGGGCACTGAGTCGGTAGGAGTTCTCTCGAAAGAGCTGACAAAACTCCAGGGGATTGCCTCTGAATTATCCAGAAAGGCAAGAACGGAGGCTGATATTGAAGAGATCCGAAAAATGCAGGATGAAATATCAATGATCAGCAGTGAGATTGAGATAAAACTTGGAGAGATTGGGGATGTGTTCGGCTCTGTTCCCGAGTTTGATCCCGAAAATATTGAGGATGAATATACATTCTATAGACCCATAGTCTATCAGCAGAGGGGAGATAATGAGAAATTTTACCAGGGAACTGTTCGCCTAAGAATATCTACTCTGGATATTATCCGGGAGATCGGGACTTCCAGAGCTGCTCTTGTCAGGAGGACGGTAATTATTGCTTTAATAGCAATTGCTCTCGGAATAGTGGGAGCACTTATTCTTGCATCGATCATTATAAGCCCTATAAATCATCTTCTAAAGAAGGTAGAGGAGATCAGAGACTCGGTTGATCATCTGGAACTCAAGAATTTCAGTGTTAATGTGAAGACCCGGGATGAGATTGCCAGTCTTGCGGGTGCAGTCAATCAGATGAGTAAAGGGCTCTACAAGGCGGCTCTTGCAAATCAGGAGTTAACTGTTGGTAAAGATGTTCAAAAGCAGTTCCTTCCACTTGAGAAAAATAGTAAAGGGGAAAAAACCTCTCTGGCAAAGAGATCAACCGATTTTATAGAATTTTTTGGATATTATGAAGGTGCAAAGGGTGTTTCAGGAGATTATTTTGACTTTATTGAGATTGACAAGGATCGGTTTGCTGTAATTAAGTGTGATATTTCCGGTAAGGGTGTCTCTGCATCCCTGATTATGGCAGAGGTCGCAACTATTTTTCACTCTTACTTTAATGACTGGATGAGGAATAATGAGAAACGGAAAATTTCTGCAGCTCGCAAGAAAGTTAAGTTTGAAACAGAAAAACCGAGGATAGATCAGCTGGTGTATTCCATTAATGAACTTGTAGAATCCATGGGGTTTAAGGGACGCTTTGCAGCATTTATTATTATCTATATTGACTCTGTCACAGGAGAAACAATATTCTGTAACGCCGGAGATAATCTTGTTCATATATACAAGCAGAGTAAGAGGACAATGGAGATCCTCACCATACCGGAAGCCCCTGCTGCGGGTGTATTTCCCAATGATATGGTAGAGATGACAGCTGGTTTCCAGCTGGTACCGTATCAGCTGGATCCCGGTGATGTATTATTTCTGTTTACTGATGGAATTGAGGAGGCTCAGCGTCATTTCCGTAATTCTGATCAGAAAATTATTAGCTGTGAGGACACCAGTCATGATAAAAATACGAAAGGTGGTGAGGATACCCACTCCCATGGTGAGGATTTTGAGGAATTTGGTGTTCCCCGAATGCACGAAATTATAAAATCTGTCATGAACAGCGATAAATATGAACTTTATAAATATCACAACGAATATGCAAATGAGAAATTTAATTTTGATTTTACTGCTTGTGAGGGCAATTTCAGTGAGACGGTAATTGCCTTGCTGGCTATAGAAAGAATATACAGATTTTACCCAGATCCATCTGCCGGTACCGGTGATAGAATACGTGTCGACAGAAAAATAATGGAGTTTATGGAGGAGCATTTTGTACAGTTTAATCGTTATTTCCATGCTCCTATAGATGTGGAAGGGGGAACTGAATATCTTACCTTCAGCCATACAAAGGAAGATGAACAGTTCGATGACCTGACTATTCTTGGTATTAAAAGAAAGTAGTTAATATGAAGTCCCAAGCTTTTTTTTGTGAAAACTGTGGTAGTGAAGTCTCTTCCGGTACGGATAGGTGCCCCTCCTGCGGAAGGGAGTTCTCTTCCGTTCGGTGCCCTGAATGCGGATTTTTTGGTAGTTCAGATTTATTCTACAGGGGCTGTCCTGGTTGCGGCTATGCATCGGGAGACAGAGAAAACGGGAGCCTGTCAAAAGGCGGAGAGATAAAAAAAATAAAATTCTCCCGGTCTGGTTTTACAGAGTTCTGATTATACTTCTTTCTGCTACGCTTTTAGGTTTGCTTAGAGTCTATTTTTTATTATAAAAATTAGGAGATTTAGAGAATTAGAGGGACGGAGCAATAAGTCAGGCAGAGACCAAAGGCCTTAGACCTCAGAAAGCAATAGTATACGGTTTATTGGCTATAAAAAATTTATAATATTTACATAAATATCTGGTAACTATTCAGCACAATCCTGAAAAAGTTGCATAAAACTATGGACTCCCACAGAATAAAATGCAATTTTAGTTCTTGGAAGCGAATCGAAAAGTTCAGGGTCGGACAGTAATAGATAAAGATATAAAAACAATCAGGTTGATCATTGCATCTAATCCAAATTGGCATCGTACACGTATTTCTCAGGAAGTATACCATTTGTGGAACTGGAAGAATAAGGCAGGAAAACCGAAAGATATAGCCGCAAGGGCATTGTTTCGAAAGTTGACATCACTTTGTGTTCTGCTTGTGGTAAGGGACATATTAGCTTCGTAAGAACTTATGCAGGGGGCGGATAGAATATAATGTGAGATATTAAGAACTCCTTTGGACTAATGGTATTCATCTCCTTTTATTTTCCATCAGGATAGCTGTGTTTTGTCAAATACACAGAGAACAGAAAAAATACAAAATATTCTATTTTACAATGAGGTATTGGAGTATTATGATAATAAATTTGTATTTCCAGAAAACGATGATTAGTCGATTATGTAAATTGTCAGTGAAAAGTCGAGAGAAAGGCTATTCAAATTCCTTACTATGGCAACTGTGGTTTCGTCCAACAAAGTCTTAACATAGCTGCTACTTCCAGTTCCTTCTTAAACTGAGATTTGTCTTTTATTCAGGATCATTCCGGGAGAGATGTTTTTCGGCAGCTACGCTGCCACAGTAATCTCTGGGTGAATTGTTTACTAGAGCTAAAGCCACCACCTTTGGTGGTGGTTATGGTAGAGGGCTTAGCCTTGAAAATAAACTCTCCTCTTTTGTGGCTTTAGCAACAATGTAAGCCCCTATGGGGCGCTCCTTGCAAACCACCTCCTTCGGAGGTGGTTGTTGATTAACATTGCCATCAGTTATTGGCACATTGTAAATACATGGCCGTACTTTTGTAAATACGTTACTATTTCCTTCTTCAATCCATATATCCAGAAGCATATTTATGTATTAGACTTCCTATTAGTGTTTGGTATGGCATACCTTCTCTTGCAGCACGTAATTTTATAGATGCTAGATCATTCTCTGAAATTCTTATATTAATATTTTTATTTTTTTTAAGAGTCTGCTGTGCAGCTAAAATCATTGATTCAGAGGGTGCAGGACCATTCAACTTACCACTTTCTAAAGCTTTTAGGATCTCAAGTTCTTCTCTGTCAAAATTATAACTATTATTAAGATTATTCATTTTTCTTCTCCTCCTCTATGCTTCTGTTAGCTTTTCTACTAGGAATTATTGTTTTCAAAAAATAATCTTCACCATCCATAACGTATGGGACTATATAAGCATATTCATTAATTACTACCGTAATAATTCTTTGGTGTGGATACCTTTCTTTATTCCAATGCGGTGTATCCGATATACCCTGTCCGTCACTTATTGCCTGTACAACTTCTTCAAAAGTAATATTCCTACTTTCAAAAAGAATTTTATTTTTATCTGGATTCCACTTAAACACAATACTAATATATCACAATGTATACACATTATCAATAAAAATATAAAGTTCCAAAAGACAAGCACTATCACAGATTCACAACGATGGGAAGGTGGCTGTGACCTTTTATGTGTTATTTTTGGCTTATCCCGCCTGTCTGCCTAAATAAATATTCTTTATATTTACACCAAAATTATCTTTTAATTCTTCTGGAAATATTTGAATACTCTGAATTTGTTTCAATGATAGCCATTCTACAGCTTTGATATATTTCTCATCAGCTCCATTGCCATAAATATTGTCAATTGTTTTATTCCCGTTGATAATAGTAGCTGTAAAGAACAGTTCAAGATTCAATGTATCATTCTCAATATCCCAGAATTCTCGAAGAAATTTAGGTTCTTTACTCACTTTTATGTTGTAACCTGTTTCTTCATATGTTTCCCTCATAATACAATCGATAACTGAATTATCAGATATTTCTATTCCACCTCCCGGGGGAACCCACCATTCAAATCTTGTTTTTGGATGGACGTGCTTTACAAGAAGGATTTTATTATTATCAATAATTATAGCTGCAGCTCTAATTCTATTTTTCATATTTAATTATCTATTTTATCCTCTCAAGCCATGGATGGCGAGAAACTAAAAAAATATAGTCGGACATTTCACTTAACGTCCTGCAAATACCTGAAGTTGCCTTCTTTCAGAATAAAACTTATTCTATTGCCTAAATTACTATTCTTCAACATAAAAAACAGGCAATTTGGGTGGAGTTAAACGAAACCAGGTAAATTGCTGTTACAGGAAATATCCATTTTATGAGTTTTGATCATTGACTAATGCTGACGAATAAAATTGATTTCCAAATTATATCCCATAGCTTTTGCATATTCCTCAATTGTTGAAAGTCTTGGTGAAATCTTTGAATTCACATTTTCAAGACGAGAAATATTACTTTTCTGAGTGTGAAGTTTTTTTGCCAATTCCTCCTGGGTTAATCCAGATATTTTTCTTAAAGAAATTAATTTTGTTTTCAGCTCATATTTTTGTTGAAGTTTTTCATATTCTTCTCTAAATTCAGGATTTTCAAGTGCTTTTTCTTTAAACTGTGAAAAATCTGTTCTTTCCATCATTAGACCTCCTTCATTCTCTTTCTTGCAATATCCAACTCTTTCCTAGGTGTCTTTTGTGTGTTTTTTAACAAATGAATGTAAAATAACAATTTCCTTACCTTTTACAGTACAAAATAGAGAACGTCCTATTCCTTCCTTTTCTTTTGCCCTAATTTCAAAGAGTCCTTTTCCTATAGGAGAGGTATAAGGCATTCCAAGAGATGAACCGAATTCCTCAATCATTTCTACTATACGTAAAAAGTTTGCAAGAATTCCCTTTGGAGCAGTTATGAGTTTCTTTAACTACCTTTTCGTTGAAAAAAGTTACTTTCCAGTTCATATTATTAAGTTATCACAAATGATAACAAAAACCAAGAACTTTTTCTGCAATTTTTTTTATATTACGAACTGAATACAGAAAAAAATTAAAATGGATATTTCCGGTAACGTATTGCAAATACCTGAAGTTGCCGTATTTCGGAATAAAACTAATTCTAGTGCCAAAATTACTATTCTTCAACCTGAAAAACTGGCAATTTGGGTGGAGCGAAGCGGAACCAGATCTTTGCTGTTATATCTAGTTTTGGGCTGAATGAAAAAAACTGATTTTTTAAGTATATTGAGTAAAGATCTTCAATGAAGACTTATTATTTATTCAGCCTTTTATCTATAATTTTATATATCTCTTCTTTATTTCTATTTCCGATACCCCAAATCTCGATTATTTCAATTCGGGATGGTGTAATCAATCGATATACAATTCTATAACTTTTTTTAGCGAAATAGATTTTAAAGAATCCAGTTAAATCAATGTTAAACTTATTTCCTAGTTGTTTACCTATATAAGGTTTCTCTGATAACTCATCAATCTTTCTATTAACGAGCTTTTTAATACTTCCATCCATTTTTTTGTAATCTTTTTGAGCTTCAGAAATGAGAACTACTTTATAGCTCATACTTCCTCTCTAATTTCATCCCAGGCTTTGTTACTATCAGCATTAAAAGTTGATAGCCGTTCTTCGAGCATTGTTTTGATCTCCATTTGCTCAAACATCTCTTCCAGATTATGCAGGTATTCATATTCATCAAAAGAGAGCATTACTGCTTCCATGTTATTGTTCTTGAGTATATATAGAGTCTCTCCAGTTTCTGAAATCTCCCTGATTCTCTTTGTGAGTTCTTTCTGTAGCTTGGTTACAGGTATCATCTGATTTGTTTCTAATAACATGACAACCTCCTCTATGTAATATAATACGTAGAATAGCATGTAGTCAAGGAATTCTAATTCCTTTGTTCCAGAACCGCAACCTAAAACACCGGCAATTTGGGAGGAGTGAAACGGAACCAGGTATTTGCTGTTGAACTAAACCACCTACGGTGGTGCCCTTTAATTATCTCAGCTTGACACTCCACTATGGTATTGTAAACAATACTATTTTAAGGCTGGTCGGAACTGCGTTCCTGCTCGCCAATGCAACCAAAGGAGGTGTATTAAAGAGAAAATACACAAGAGTAGAGATGAGAGAAATGATGGAAGTACGGGGTTCAGTCCGAAAACTGTTGATATTTACATCAACCATGTCCGTAATTTGTCTGAATATATAGGGAAACCGCCTCACAAAGTTACTCCTGAAGTGATACTAAAATTACAGGTATTCCTCGTTAATGAAAAACAGGTTTGCTGGTCAACCTTCAACCAAGCTGTTTGTGGTATGAGGTTTTTTTTAACGTAGTCATTCCTGCTGGTTGCCTGAGTGAAGATAAAACAAAATGGAATCCATCTAATCCGGCTTTTCTTCTGCCTGTAAGAAAACTGTCTGCTGCCTTCCGGGATAAACTTCTTTTTCACTTAAGAAAAGAAGAGAGATCTGAGACTCTGA
>JAJRQE010000060.1 GCA_024280415.1 Spirochaetota bacterium
GGTGGCTTTAGCTTTAGTAAAACAGGGATTTCCTGACTGGACTAATTTTCTTTTATCTGAATAATGGCTTCTATCATTTATATTTCAGGGAGGATCTCTATGAAATATTTTAAATCTTTTTTATTTTTCGCCATACCGGCTCTGTTTATTGGTCTTGTCTCTTATTTTAGCCGGTTTTTTATAAACACCGAAGTAATAGCCGCGATTCTGGTAACTATATTTTCCGCTGCTCTGTTCTACTTTCTTCAGTATCTTGGAAAAATAAAAATTCTTGAATTTCTTGAAACTCTTGATAATTCTGAAAACAGAGACCTCAATTCCATAATTAGCAGTATTAAAGAGAAACATAACAGATTGCAGAACCAGGAATCAGATAAGAGAAATGAAAGTCTGACAATTGGTTCTTCTGTAAAAAATATCGAAACCAATCTGAGTAGTATAATCGATGACTTTAACTGGGTACTGGATAAAGCAGCTGAAGTCGGGGGAAAAACAGAGCAGCAGAAAACGATAATAAGCAGTACAGCTTCCGAGGTAAAGGGAATTATTGACTCTATTTCGAGTCTTGAATCCAACATTGCCGCAAAAGGAAATCACTTTGAAGCGAGTCTTAAAGAGCTTAATGAGATGTCAGCTGAAACCGCACGAATACAGGAACTGACCCAAACAGCTCAGGTAAATACAAATCATCTTCAAAAAGAAATTTCAAATGTTGCAGTGGCTATTAAGGAAAATCTTTCTTCCATTGAGGAAATTTACAATTCATCTCTTTCTATGAAAAAAATTACAGGGACTATTACAGATATTTCATCCCAGACAAACCTTCTTGCCATGAATGCGGCAATTGAGGCTGCCCATGCAGGAGAGAAAGGGAAGGGATTTGCTATTGTAGCTTCGGAAGTGAGAAAACTTGCAGAAAGTTCAGCTAAACAGGCAAAGGGAATCGACCTTATACTAAAACAAATGGATACAAAGATTTCCAATGGGCAGGAAATCTCTAGGAATACGAGTACAATTTTCAAGAGGATATCTGAAAAAATAAACGGAACAATTGAAAATGTTAATCAGATTGCCGATGCTGTAAGCTCACAGTACAGGTTTATATTAAATCTCCTGCCGGAAATAAAAACCCTTGTAAAGGATATCAGCGATCTCGAACAGATAGCATCAAAACATACTCACCGAAGCGGTAATATCAGCAGTTTGACAGAAAAGATCGCTACCCTATCCATTGAGATTCAGGAAGGTGAAAAGCTTTTAGTAGAGAAAGATTTTGTCATTCTGGATACATTAAAGGAAAACAGAGATACTGCAGCCGGCCTACTAACCAAATTATAGTAATTCGGATCAATTCTATTCGTTTTTGATTCTAAATCTTCTTTTTTTAAAAAAAAATATTTGTAATATCGCCTTTTCTAAAGTAGAATAGGCTTAGATTTATTCTAAATAACCCAAATGTATTACCCAATTCTGTGTAGAATAGGCAGATAAAATTGTTTGCTTGTTCCGTCATGGGTTGAGTGTAAACAAATTTACTGGAGGTAAATATGAAAAAAGGTTTATTATTTCTACTTATTATTGTACTCGCAGTTACTATGAATGTAAGTGCCGGTGGCGCAGGGGAAAAAAGTGATACCCCTCAGAGACAGTTCGTTACTATCGGAACAGGTGGAGTTACGGGTGTTTACTATCCTGCTGGAGGCGCTATCAGCAAAATTGTAAACAAAAAATATGACGAATACAATCTTAAAGTTACTGTTGAATCAACAGGCGGATCTGTATTTAACGTAAACGCCATTATGGCAGGTGATCTTGAATTCGGAATGGTTCAGTCTGACAGACAGGCACAAGCCTGGGAAGGTACAGCAGACTGGGCAGATAAAGGTCCTCAGAAAGATCTCCGTGCAGTTTTTTCACTCCATCCTGAATCTGTAACCCTTATGGCAGCAGTTGATTCGGGAATCAATACTATTGAAGACCTTAGAGGCAAAATAGTTAATATTGGTAATCCCGGATCCGGTAACAGAGGAAATGCAATTGATGCCCTTGAGAATGCAGGAATTAACTGGGAAACTGATATTCAGGCAGAAGGCCTTAAAGCTTCCGAAGCTGCAAAAATGCTCCAGGACGGGAGAATTGATGCATATTTCTATACAGTTGGACATCCAAGCGGATCATTTAAAGAAGCAACAGCAGGCAGAAGAAAGGTAAAATTTATACCTATCGAAAATGTCGATGATCTTCTGGCCAAGTACTCCTACTATGCAAAATCTTACATCCCTGCTGAATACTATCCAAATGCTGCTAATACAACAGACACAAATACATATGGTGTAAAAGCTACTTTATGTACATCAGCCAAGGTTTCTGATGATATTGTATATGCTATAACAAAAGAAGTTTTTGAAAATCTGGAAGATTTCAAGGCTCTTCACCCTGCTTTTGCAACTCTGACAAAAGAAAGCATGCTTGAAGGTTTAACTGCACCTATCCACGATGGTGCTATGCGTTACTACAAGGAAGTAGGTCTTAAATAAGTTCTAAGTTTAATAATCTAAGCCGGTATTACTCCAAAAATGTAGAGTAATACCGGTTTTTATCAAAGAGACACCGGAGAAAACCTATGGAACCCGATAAAAATCAGGAAGAATTGGAAAAAGATATAAAAGAAGCCCAGAGGATAGCGGATGAAGCCGAAGGAGGAACCAGGCATGTAACCGGATGGTCCAGCTGGATTGTTCCTGTACTTGCTTTAAGCTGGTCCCTCTTTCAGCTTTCTGTCGCTTCATGGTTACTAATGGACTCAACATATATACGATCCATCCATCTTGCCTTTGCAATGAGTCTTGTCTTCTTTACTCATCCTGCATTTAAAAAACAGAAAAAAACAAGATCCTAAACTATTTTGCACGACAAGATAAATATTCGATACTGGATTATGCAACTGTAATTGCTGCTGTATTTTTTGCCCTCTATCTCATGCTGGATTTTATAGGAATCAGCAATAGACAGGGCGCACCTATTACAAGAGATCTTATTGTTGGTTTTGCATTAGTTATTTTACTTTTGGAAGCTGCACGCAGAGCATTAGGACCGGCGTTACCAATTGTTGCAACAGTTTTTATTCTATACAGCTTCTTTGGACCTTATATGCCTGCTGTTATTGCTTTCAAAGGAGTATCAATAAATAGATTCATTGGTCAGATCACAATGTCCACAGAGGGAATCTACGGTGTTCCCCTGGATGTATCCGCCACTATAGTCTTTCTCTTTGTTCTTTTTGGAGCTATGCTCGATAAGGCTGGTGCAGGAAAATACTTTGTTGACCTGGCATTCTCACTCCTTGGTGGATTTAAGGGAGGTCCTGCAAAAGCCGCAGTTCTGGCAAGCGGTCTTACAGGTATGGTTTCCGGATCCAGTATTGCAAATGTGGTAACAACAGGAACTTTTACCATACCATTAATGAAAAGTGTAGGATATCCAGACTACAAAGCTGGTGCTGTCGAGGTAGCATGCAGTACCAATGGACAGTTAATGCCTCCAATAATGGGAGCGGCTGCCTTTATTATTGCAGAATACTGCAACCTGGAATACTTTGAAGTTATCAAGGCTGCCTTTATTCCTGCAGTAGTCTCATACATAGCACTTATGTATATAACCCATCTTGAAGCATCCAAATTAGGCTTAAAAGGTGTTCCCAGAAATGAACTGCCAAAATTCTGGCCTACTTTTGTAAAAGGTATACACTTTACAATCCCCCTGATGTTTCTGATATTTGAACTTGTAGTTCTACGTCATTCAGCACAAATGGCTGCCTTCAGAGCTATAATAGCACTGGCAATCATTATTCCGGCTCAAAATATTATAACTGCTAAAAGGCATAATATGACAACTACTGAGGCTGTTAAAAAAAGTATAAACCAGATTGGCGAAGCTTTAATCTCAGGTGCCAAAAATATGATGGGAATTGGAGTAGCTGTAGCTTCTGCAGGAATCATTGTAGGGGTCGTTACACTGGGGCTAGGTGGAATTATTACTGAAGTTATAGAAGTACTTTCGGGTGGTAATTTTTACCTTATACTTATTATAACTGCAATCGCAAGTCTTATTCTTGGAATGGGTCTGCCAACAACTGCCAACTATATTGTTATGGCGTCATTAACTGCTCCCGTCATAGTTACTCTTGGAGCACAGAATGGTTTTGTTTTTCCTCTAATTGCAGCACATCTCTTTGTATTTTTCTTCGGTATTCTTGCAGATGATACCCCACCGGTAGGGCTGGCCGCCTTTGCAGCAGCGGCAATAGCCAAGTCTGATCCAATTAAAACCGGTATTCAGGGTTTTACCTACGATATAAGAACAGCAATTCTTCCATTTATGTTTATATTTAACACAGACCTGCTTTTAATTGGAATAACAAATGTATGGCAGGTTATATGGATATTTTTGACCAGTGTTATTGCAATGTTTGCATTTGCTGCCTTAACGCAAGGGTATTTTACACAGAAGAACAGGTGGTACGAAGGGATTTTACTTGGACTAGTTGCTTTCACACTGTTACGACCTCATCTTATTGGAGATTTTTTTAAAACAAACGGAGCCATAGCATCTCTGATAGCAATTGCTGTATATGGTGGTATTTATTTTATGCAGATGCCCAGAAGGAAAGCAGAACAGACAGCATAAGTTTCATTAAGCAATTTTTGATAAACCGTAGAGACGTAGAATGCTACGTCCCTACGGTATAATATATGAACCTATTATTTTTACTAAATTTTCAACTGTTAACCCAAAATATTTCTTTACCTCTGCTGCGGGTGCCGATATCCCAAATGTATCGATTGAAAGAATATCATCAGAAGATGTAGCAATACCTTCCCATCCGGATCTGACACCTGCTTCCACTACAACCGTTTTAACTCCTGGAGGGATTAAACTGCTTCTAAAAGAACTTTCCTGTTTTTGAAAAGTCTCTCTGGAGATCATCGAAACTACTCTCACATTTTTTGATGTGGCTTTTGCAGCATCCAGCGCTAAATTAACCTCAGAACCTGTAGCAACTACTACTACTTCCGGTTCTCCGGAACACTCTGATGCAATATATGCACCTTTTCGAATTGTGCTTTTCCAGTCTGAATCGGATTTATCAAAAACAGACAGATTCTGCCTTGTTAATGCGAGAACTGTTGGTCCTGTTTTATTTTCTACTGCCATTTTCCAGGATTCTACTGTTTCTTCCGCATCTCCAGGTCTTAAAACTGTGAGTCCGGGGATAATTCGCATTGAAGCAAGATGTTCAACAGGCTGATGCGTAGGGCCGTCTTCGCCGACAAAAATAGAATCATGGGTAAAAATAAATATTGTAGGCAGATTCATTAATGCAGCAAGGCGAATAGTTGGACGCATATAATCTGCAAAAACCATAAAAGTTGCACAAAAAGTTCTTAACACTCCATGGAGAGTAATACCATTTGCTATTCCACCCATTGCATGTTCTCTTACACCAAAATGAAGAGTTCTTCCACCTCTGTTTGAAAGGCTATAATCCCCAAAGTCCATTGCTGTATTGTTTGAAGGTGCAAGATCAGCTGATCCTCCAATTATATTTGGGACTGAAGAGGTCAGAGCCTTAATGACAGTACCACTTGATTTTCTGGAAGCCTCACAATCTCCTGTTTTAAACTGAGGCCACTTAACTTTGCTTAAATCAATTTTATCTGCAAAAAATAAATCCCATTCTTTTTTTAACTCAGGATTGTTTTTTGACCAGGAACCAAACATCTCTGTCCATTTGGTATAATCATTTACAGAATTATCTTTCTTTTCATTAAAAAATCTGACTGCATCCGGATGTATATAAAAAGATTCATCTACCGGAATACCAAGGTTTTTCCTTGTTAAGGTTATTTCATCACCTCCAAGAGGAGCTCCGTGAATACCTGCAGTGCCCTCTTTATTTGGAGAGCCTTTACCAATAATTGAATTAAGGATAATTAGAGTAGGCTTTGCTGTTTCTTCCTTAGCCCGGATTATCAGATTCTCTATATCTTCCGGGTTATGCATATCTCCTTCAAAAGTCTGCCAGTTATATGCCTGAAAACGCTTTTTTACGTCTTCTGTAAATGCCAGTTCTGTAGAACCCTCAATAGTTATTCTATTGCTGTCATAAAAAACAATAAGTTTACCGAGCCCGAGATGCCCCGCCAAAGAAGCTGCTTCGGAAGTAAGTCCTTCCATCATACATCCATCCCCGGACAGTGCGTAAGTAAAATGGTCGATGATTTTTGTATCTTCTGTATTGAATTTATCAGCAAGGAAAGTCTCCGCAATAGCCATACCAACAGCATTGCTGAACCCTGCCCCAAGGGGCCCGGTAGTTGTTTCAACACCCTCAGTATGATTCAATTCAGGATGACCAGGAGTTAATGATCCCATCTGTCTGAACCTTTTCAACTCATCCAGAGAAAGATTATATCCGGAAAGATGTAATAAAGAATATATAAAAGCTGATCCATGACCTGCAGAAAGTACAAATCTGTCGCGATTAATCCATTTTGGTTCTTTAGGATTATGTTTTAAAACATCACCATAGAGCAATGCTCCCAGTTCCGCACATCCCATGGGCAGTCCAGGATGTCCTGAGTTTGCAGCCTGAACCTGGTCCATAGATAATGAACGAATACTAAGGGCTGCCGCTTTTACGCCTTCTAAATTCATATAATTCCTCCGAATTTTCTTCTTTAATGACAATATTATTATTGTTTAGAGCTTCTTGCAAAACTATTGTTTTGCAAGAAGCTGTCATGGGGTCAGAAAGCTAATCTGTTACACTGCAACATTTTAACTTTTCTAAAGATCCTTGCTAATTTCAAAACCCAGGAGTTTTGAAATTGGCTCTTTAGTATATTAAATTCGGGTAGATCTTGCAATATGGTTTTACTATATCTTTCATAATACTTTCTTTAAGGTTTCTAAATGCTTACTTATAGTGGATTATCAAAAAAAATAGTACTGTTTGAATTTACAAGCCCTGCGGGAATGGATCTGTCATCATCAATAACCCTTTGAACAATTTCTTTTTTCCCTTTCCCTGATATTATAAAGATTCTATTATCTGCACTGTTTATAAGAGGCAAAGTCATAGTCAGTCTCTCGGGTATATCAAATGGTTTTGGAGCAATTGTTGATATAAACAACCTATATTGTCCCCGTAAACAGGCTTCTCCCGGAAAAAGAGATGCTGTATGGCCATCCGGACCTATACCAAGCACAATAAGATCAAAGGCCGGATAATTATCTGGAAAAACATTCCTGATACGATCTTCATACTCTTTTGCACATTCAGATACCGAATTGATATCTGTATTAATAGGAAATATGTTTTCCCGGGGAATATCAATTTTAGACAGAAGTGTTTTTTTAATCATCCCGAAATTACTGTTTGAATTGTCGATTGATACTTTCCGTTCATCTACAAGAAAAATATTTACCAGTTTCCAGTTAATTTCCTCTTCTGCAAGAAGCTCATAAAATCGAACAGGAGAACTGCCTCCCGATAGAGCAACTGTAAAAAATTTTCCTTTTGCAGTTCTTTGAATTATTAGATTTCTGGTAAAGCCTGCTGCAGCTTGGCTCATCTGTTCTTTATTAATAAAATGTTTTATTTTCATATAATTCTGGCTTTCCTTCTACTTAACTATCCATTTTCTACCATCATTTTTTATAAAATCATCGGCCTCATCGGGACCCCAGGTTCCAGCTTCGTAGAAAAATAGTTTTATTTTTTTATCGTCGAAACTCGACTTATCCCATTCCCTTAAAATAGGGGTAATAAGATCCCATGAAACTTCAACTCCCTTCTTACTCCAGAATAAAGTCTGATCACCTATCATACAATCCAGTAGAAGAGTCTCATAATCATCAGAGAGTTCACTGCCATAAACATCAGCATAGTTAAAATCCATATCCAGAGGATAGAGACACATTTTCGAACCAGGTGCTTTTGCCTGATATTTTAGAAAAACCCCCTGTTCTGGCTGAATCCCGAAAATAAGAACATTAGGTTCCAAAGGATTCTCTTTAATATCCTTTACAAACATACTGTGGGGGACTTCTTTAAATACTATTGTTATCTGTGTTTTTTTCTCTTTTAAGGCTTTTCCTGCTCTCATATAAAAAGGAACACCTTCCCAACGAACATTATCTATAAATAATCTTGTAGCAACAAATGTTTCCGTAGATGAATTTTTGGAAACACCATCCTCATCTCTGTAGGATTTAACCTGTTCCCCCTTAATTGCACCCTCTTTATACTGCCCTCGAATAATGGTAGAAGGCGAGGAAATATCTTTAAAGGGGCGAATAGCCTTCATTACCTTCACTTTTTCATCCCGAATTAATTCAGCATCAAATTTTGATGGAGGTTCCATTGCAACAAGTGCAAGAAGCTGAAGCATATGATTCTGAAGCATATCCCTGACAAGGCCGGAATTATCAAAATATCCGGCTCTGTGACCAACGCCAAGCTCTTCCGAAACCGTAATTTGAACATGATCTATAAAATTTCTGTTCCATACATTTTCAAAAATAAGGTTGGCAAATCGAAATGCGAGTATATTCTGTACTGTATCTTTCCCAAGGTAATGATCAATTCTGTATATTTGTTCATCGTCAAGGTAAGACAGTAACTCTTTATTCAATGCAACAGCAGAGTTAAAATCCCTGCCGAAAGGTTTTTCAACTATAACCCTCTGGAAAGGAGTATTGTTCTGCCCCTTCTTGACCAGCTTTGCTTCTGATAATTTTTTTACAATTATTCCATACAATGAAGGGGGAGTTGCTATATTAAATATTATATTACTATCCGTTTTAAACTTTCTGGAAAGCTTTTCATTTAATGATTTCAACTTTTTATAAGTGTCAGGATCATCATACTGACCTGATACGTAAAAACATCTGTCCAAAAATTCCGCTTTTTTACGATCCGAAGATTTCTCTGCAACTTTTTCAATTGCCGAAGCAACCAGCTCCCTGAAGGAACCATCGTTTAGCCCGGATCTGGCTACACCAGTAATAAAAAACTTAGAAGGTATTCTGCTTCTTTTGTATAATTCAAATAATGCAGGCAGCAGTTTCCTTTTGGTTAGATCCCCGGATGCACCGAATATAACAATACCGCAGGGTTCTGCAGTCTCAAATTCGCAAACCGGGCCGGAATATTTAATATCCATATATTCTCCTTGTTCCAGAAACTGAAAAGTACCGGACTAAGTGTACTTCCAAATCAAGAATAAGGTTCACACGGAATACAGTCAAGTGCAGATCAATTATTGAAATAGGATTTAAAATTATTATGCCATTAATGCGAATAATGATGTTGATGATTCCTGGGTTTATTCGGAAAAAAATAAAAGCAGGGGAAAATCATCCTACAATCAAAATGAACCTGGATAATTTACTAACCTGCATGAATTCAGGATTGGAATTGGAATTCATACGGGAAAAGTAATTATCGGAAACCTTGGATACAGGAAAAAGAAAGAATTTACAGCAATAGGAGACACTGTTAATACTGCCTCCAGAATTAACCTTTAAATAGGTAGTTTTTTGCACTGTATCGCTTTTTGAACTTTGAAATAGCCCCTCTCTAAAATAAATAATTCAAGGCCTCAAAACTTGACAAAAAGATGCTCCTAATTTAGACTTTACCCGATCGGATCCATGAAGGTTCCCTTTTTTATTGAATACTAAATAATCGATAAACTGCTTCTTCTTTATCATGAAGATAAAGGAGGAAATGTATTAAAAGAGGAGAAGCGTCATGCATATGATCGATGCACTAATATCACCTGAGGTTGGAGGAACCCTGGCGGCGGCGGCGGCGGCAGTCGGCGGATACTCCATAAAAAAAATAAGTACCAGATCAGAAGAACATAAAAGTTTTATACCTCTCATTGGAATTTCTGCAGCCTTTGTTTTTGCTGCTCAGATGATAAACTTCACCATACCCGGAACCGGCTCCAGCGGACATATAGGAGGAGGATTGCTCCTTGCAATTCTATTAGGCCCTCATGCAGCATTTTTAGCTCTATCCGTAATACTGATTATTCAGTCACTGTTCTTTGCAGATGGCGGTATTCTTGCCCTGGGAGCCAATATTATAAATATGGGATTCTTTACCTGTTTTATAGCTTATCCGTTTATTTACAAACCCATTTCAACCCGATTTAAATCTGGTACTGTTATTTTTGGAGCAACCATAGCTGCAGCTGTAATTGGCCTGCAGCTGGGTGCTTTCAGTGTAGTTCTGGAAACACTGATTTCGGGTAAAACAGAACTTCCCTTTAAGACCTTTTTATTCCTCATGCAACCCATTCATCTGGCTATAGGTATAGTGGAAGGATTTGCCACAGCAGCATTAATTCTATATGTCCGAAAGAATGCACCTGAAATTCTGATCGGGGATATGCAAAAGAAAACTTCGGGACTAAAAAAATTATTCCGGTTATTGCAGTACTGACTCTGCTTTTCGGAGGTTTTTTCTCATGGTTCGCTTCCGGTTATCCGGATGGTCTTGAATGGTCTCTTGAAAAAACCACAGGCAATGCAAAAGGATCTGAAGTTCCCTCCGGAGGAATTCATGAGATGCTGCAATCTTTTCAGAGATCAACAGCCTTTCTACCTGAATATGGATTTAAGGATTCGGATAGTTTGGGTGAATCGGCATCTGTACTGGCAGGTACAACCATTTCCGGTCTTACAGGAAGTCTGCTAACCTTACTGATTATCAGTACAGTTATCATACTGATAATTATTTATAAACACTGGAGAAAACGGCAGACATAGTGAGAAATCCCAGAGGTGCAATACGACAAATAGAATTGCTCTCTTTAAAAAATACATTCGTCCACCGGATAAAACCTCTTCAGCAGTTTATTGTAACCCTGGTTTTTATACTTATAATAACCTCCTTTGATCAGTATTCGGTCTCGCAGATGCTGCCAATGCTTCTGTACCCTGCAGTTATTATTGTATTGGGAGAAATTCCTTTAAGGTTTATTATTAGAACAATTTTACCAGTAATACCCCTAATTATTTTGTTTGCAATAGCTAATGCTTTTTTTGATAAATCGGAATGGGTCTTGCTTTCTGGTGTTACTATCAGTGCCGGATGGATTTCAGCTCTGGCTCTGGTGTTGCGGAGTCTTATGACCATGACAGCTATTCTTTCATTTATAGCAACGGCAGGTATGAATGGCCTGTTTTCAGCATTGGAAAAGCTTAAGATTCCGGATTTTTTTATAACTCTCCTCGCTTTTACATTTCGCTATATTCACTTACTGATGGAAGAAGCCGGACACATAATAAGAGCCTACAGACTGCGTTCACCTGGACAAGAGGGGATTTCATTTCAGAACTGGGGACCGTTGGCAGGACAGTGGTTTATCAGATCTTACAGGAGGGCAGAAAGAATACACTCTGCAATGTTATGCAGAGGACTTTCTGAAAAAATACACCAGAACTATCATGACAGGGCAAAACTTGTAGATCTAACCTGGATATTTTTCTGGTGCGGTTATTTTATATTGTGCCGCCTTTTCCCAATTCCTCTATTATTAAGCAAAGTAACAATAGGAACGGGCATATGATACCCCCCATAATCAATGTAAAGGATATCGGGTATATTTACCCGGATGGGAATGAAGCCCTCAATAAAGTTAGTTTCAATGTAAGTAGAAATGAAGCTTTTGGAATAATAGGACCTAATGGAGCAGGTAAGTCAACACTTCTTCAACTTCTGATTGGGATCCTGATTCCCAGGAGTGGAGAAATAAAAATAGAAGGAATGCCAGTCGATAAAAAAAATCTGGCTCTCATACGAAAAAAAACAGGCCTGCTATTTCACAATCCCGATGATCAGCTTTTCTGCCCTACGGTCAGGGATGACATTGCCTTTGGCCCTAGAAACATGGGGCTTAACAACGACGAAATTGAAATCTGTGTCAGTCAGGCAATGGAAGCCTCGGGAACAGGACATCTGTCACATAGACCCCCCTACACACTCTCAGGTGGAGAAAAAAAAGCAGTAGCTCTGGCGTGCATACTTAGTATGCAGCCTGAAATTTTACTTATGGATGAGACAAGTGCAAATCTTGATCCCGGATCCAGAAGACAACTCATTACCGTTATTAATACACTGTCCCAAACAAAAATTATTGTCTCACATGATCTGGATTTTATCTGGGAAACCTGTAGTAGGGTTATGATCCTTAACAAGGGCAGCATCACTGCAGCAGGAGAAACCGGACTGATTCTTTCGGATAGATTTCTCCTTGAACATAACAATCTGGAACTGCCACTAAGGCTGCAGGGATGTCCTGTTTGTGGGAGTTATACCGTTAGAGGTTAAAACAAAGGATTCATACAGGGAATCGAATTGTAAAGGAACTTTCCGGAGATATTTTAATAATCAACTCACCCTCAAGCTGATTAACCAGAGATTCTATTATTATCATCCCCAGAGAGTTGGTATTATTTTTTTCAAAGTTTTCAGGTAAACCGATTCCATTATCAGAAAAAACAATTACAATTTTCTCTATTTCCTTTTTAATGAAAACTCTTATCTCTCCTGACCGGTCATCAGGAAAGGCATGTTTCAGCGAATTAACAGCAAGTTCAGATACTATAAGCCCTATATTAATAGTCTGTTTTGTTTTTAGAAAAAGATCTTCGATATTTAGATTAAGATTGATTTTTCCTTTTGATACTTCAAGATTCCCAAGCTCGTTCTCGAGAAGATCACTAATATACTTTTTGATACTTATATTCTTAATATCCCTGCTTTGATACAGATGGGTATGAATGAGTGCAATTGACTCTATTTTCTGCTGAAGAGAATCAAAAAAGGTATCATAACAATGATCAGGATTTTCGCTTTGATACAACCCGATAAAACTGGATACCAGAGAAAGAGAATTTTTCACTCTGTGATGTATCTCTCGAAGCAGAAGTTCCTTATCATATAAAGTTTCTTTTGTTCTTTTTTCTGATTCTATCTGATAAAACCATAGTTTTGAAATAATTATTGACCAGAGTAATGATGCGGCAATTGATCCCAATATCAAAAAAATCATATTCGTAAATGTAGATTTAACAAGGGTTTTAAAAATTGTTTCCGGAAGGCAAACTACAAGTTTCCAATAGTAATCCTCTGAATTAAGGAAGGTACTGCTGCCTGCAGGGGATCCGCTTCCTGAAGATGTCCGCATATAATCTTTTAATGGATATATTGTTTTATAGATGTAGTAGTTGCCTGTATCCTGAAAAACTCCATTTTTATCCCCATTAATATAAGCCCAGACAGAGGAATATTGCTTTTCAAACCTCACGTCTGCCATTTTATTATACATAAATCCAAAAGTTTCATCTTTATTGGGAGAGGAGAGGTAGTAGCTGTCACTGTTTAACAGATAAAATTTTTCTTCGTTATATTTAGACAACCGGGATGCAATATCTAATATATTTCTACCATAATAGTTTAAAAGAATAATTCCTTTTTTTATGTTTCTACTATCAAAAACCGGGATTCCCACTCTTATTATAGGTTTTTCGGGCATCTCAACTCTACCATTTTCGACATTCAAATCCATAGGAGAAAAGAAAACTTCCCCTCTATCAAGACTAAAGGTGTCCTGAAAATAGTATCGGTTTCCTTTGAACTGCAGTTTATCTTTGGGCATTATCAAGGGATCATTATTATTATAATTTACCCTTATTATCTCCATACCGTCTTTATCTATATAGCGTATCTGATCGTACGTTCCACGCTCAGAACAGATAAGTTTAAAAATCTGTTCCACACTCTCAAGAGAATCCTCAGAATCTGTATCTAAAAAATCACTAAAAAGGTCAAATTCCGATAAAATAAGAAGATCCGAAACAATATTATCCAGAATAAAATCGATTTTATTATACCTTAAATCCAGCTGATCCCGGTAAGCATTTATTATGCTCTCTTTTTGAGCAGTATACCTGTTAACCCCTACAACTATCAGCAGGAACATTATAACTAATAAGGAGACCAGTAAAACAGTAAAAAAGCAAAATGAATATTTTAAATTCCCCTGTTTCATAGATCTATTATAGAATAGAGGCTTTTACGTTGTCTATGAAATCAAACTGTTTTTAGCCATTATTACAGTATCAGATCACATGCCTCCGGGGGCATCCAGTGAGCATCCTTTCCATCCCATTTAACATTACAACCAAGGGGATTGGTAACTGCAACAGAAACAGGCTTTCCGGATGTTATTTCTCCCAGAGCCCTATCCAGATCATTTACCGTAATTAGATCAGAATTCTTTGGATTATCAACTCCTCTTCCGGTATAAATTAATTTCCTCTCTTTATTAAATATATAGAAATGAGGTGTTCTTAAAGCTCCGTAAGCCCTGGCAATTTCCTGGCTCTCATCGTAAAGGTAGATCCATGGAAAATTTAATTCCTCCATTCTCGAAACCATGTGAGGAAAATCATCGTCTGCATAAGTATTTTTACTGTTTGAATTAATACCGACAAATTTTACACCCATGGATTTATATTTTTCTGCAGTTGCCCTTGTAACTTCATCTGAACCTATTACATAGGGACAATGGTTACATGTAAAAAACAGCACAAGAGTATCTGCTTCGTCAAAATCATTCAGGGAATAACTTTTGCCGTCTGTAGCAGGCAGCTTAAAGTCGATTGCTTTGGAACCTATAGACATAGTAAAACTCATAAATAATCCTCCTTACCCGATTATATAGTAATAATTCTATTTTGTGCAAATTTTTTCCGAGAAAATGACTCTTACAGCTATAGAACTCTATATCTATCTGAGACAGTTTGGGAGTTAGAAGTTTTCCATTTAAAAGATATATTATTTTCTACAGGAAAGAACAAAGTACTGTTGAGATTATCCGTATCTTAAGTGCTTACAGAGATATAGATTCGATTTTTTAGAGGATTTAAAATGAAAAAGAGATTAGTAATATTTGTTGGAATGATATTGTTAACCAGTTTAACATTTACTCTGGAAATTGACGAGAATGCGGCAAACTTTGCAAATATGGAAAGAATATTGTAGATCCCTATACAAAACGGGATCAGTACTGGATAATATACAGTACTACTAATGGGTTTAACTGGGAATAGGTAATGTTTCTAAGAAAAATAAAGGATAACTTAAAAAAGATACATCTCCGGCTGGCACTAATCTTTTCTCTTATCTTCATAATATCATCGGGAATACTGTTTGCCTTCTCCTTCTTCTTTATCTACAGCTCCATGAGCGGGTCGGAGGATGAGGAAACCAAGAGAAGACTCTTAAACTACTGGGCACTTTTTCAATCTGACGGAATAGAGCTTGTTATTCTGGAAATTGAAAAAGAATCCTTCCTGTATGGAGACAGACCTTTCTTTGCAAGAATTGCGGATCATGATAATAAAACTATTTTTCTCCGTTATCCGGAATCATGGTCCGAATACTCCATCGAATCTCTAGAAAATCTCCCTGCAAGCAAGTTTGAGGATTCTCTTATCCTTAAAACAAATAATACTGAAAAAGCATTAAAAGTTTACACAGTCCATTTATCTGAACAATATCTTATGCAGATAGGTATAAGTACTTCCAGGAGTGTTCAGTTGTTAAACCTCTACCGAAGAAACTTTATTTTTCTGCTTTTAATTTTATTACTCCTTGGGTTTGGTGCAGGGGCATTTTTCTCCGGAAGATTTCTATCTCCCTTACGGGAACTTAACTCTGCCTTAAAAAATATTCTCTCTACAGGAGATTTTTCCAAACGAGTTCCTTCCAGAGGTGTAAGAGATGATCTTGAAATAATAATTTCTATGTTCAATACAATGTTAAAGCGTATTGAGACACTTATACACCAGATGAAGGGGAATCTGGATACAGTTGCACATGATCTTCGGACACCTATGACAATTTTTAGAGGGTATGCGGAACAGGCTCTAAGCAGACCGGATGATATTCAGGCGTCAAACGAAGCTCTCTCTCTTTCTCTTGAGCAATCAGAAAAAATTCTATCCATGCTAACTACCATAATGGATATCTCTGAAGCTGAATCGGGGACTTTGAAACTGAGGGTGGAAACTATTGAACTCCATCTGGTAATGAAAGCATTGGTTGAAATGTATGAATTTATTAGCCAGGAGAAAAATATTAAAATTGAACTTAAAACATTCCCATGCAGGATTATTGCTGATCCAGTCAGAATTCGCCAGGCAATCAGCAATGTAATTGATAATGCAATTAAATACTCCCCTGATGAAGGACTGATTGCTATTGAAATGAACCGGAAAGAAAAACAGGTATATATAGCCATAAAAGACAATGGGCAGGGGATTCCCAAAGAGGATATGCCGTATATATGGGACAGACTCTACAGAAGTCCTAAAGTACATAATATCCCGGGGACAGGACTGGGCTTAAGTGTGGTAAGAGCAATAGTTATGGCCCATAAAGGATCATTTTCTGTGGATACTGCTCCTGACTCAGGCAGTACATTCACAATCAGTTTTCCGGAAGCTCCTTAATTATTACAAAACTGTAATTTAATCGAAAGGTTACTGTAATTATAAAGATATAGAATCTATATAAATCAATTTTGGAGGAGATTCTATGAAAACCAGAAAATTTTTAGTAATTCTTTTCTCTCTAATCATAGCTACTGCAACTATACTTTCCGCAGACAATGGATACCATACCTACAGCAGATCAGAAACACCAAACAGCCTGGTTGCAATTCAATCAGCAAACAGACAAATTGCAAAGGAGGTACTTCCTGCCATTGTCTCTATTGATGTAATCAGTATTGTAGAAAGACAAACTTCAGGAAATATGTTTTCTTCCCCCTTTGATCTGTTCTTTGGCAGACCATCACCTGAGCGGGATAAAAACAATGAACCCCAGACACAGGAATTCAGATCGAAAGCACTGGGGTCTGGTGTAATTGTTAGAAAGGTTGGTAAAACCGTCTATATTCTTACAAATAATCATGTCGTTGGAGATGCAGATGAGATTACAATTCATCTTTACGATGAGAGAGTCTTTGATGCAGAAATTGTGGGGACAGATCCAAGAAGGGATATTGCCCTTGTTAAATTTGATACCGATGAGGATATACCTGTTGCCAGACTGGGAAACTCTGATAATGTTCAGGTAGGAGATATTTCCTTTGCAATCGGAAATCCCCTGGGATTCAGTTCAACCTTCACCTCGGGAGTCATTAGTGCAGTTGGAAGGAATGCAGATGAGCGTCTGGGTACCAGCTTTACAGACTTTATCCAGACAGATGCAGCAATTAATCCGGGAAACTCAGGAGGAGCCCTTGTAAATATTTACGGAGAAGTTATTGGTATCAACACATGGATTGCAAGTCAGACAGGAGGAAATATAGGTCTTGGTTTTTCTATACCAATTAACAGAGCAAAAGAGATAATAGATGATCTTATTACCTCAGGAAAAGTAGAGTATGGATGGCTTGGGATCTCTATGGGAGATCCTTCTGATAATATAATTGACGAGATGAAGCTGACAAACAGAACAGGAGCTTTTGTATTTAACGTCTACAAAGACTCTCCTGCAGGAAGGGGCGGAATCAAACCTGGCGACTTCATAACTTCAATAGATAATAAGAAAGTTGAAGACGGAAATAATCTCTTAAGAATTGTTGGAAACCTTAAACCAGGCAAACAATATATCTTTCGAATTGTACGGAAAGCAAAACCGGTTACCCTGAATATTGATATAACATCCCGGGGAGATGAGAACTCAATTAGAAACAATGCAAATAAACTGTGGCCCGGCTTCACTATTGTGGGTATAACCGATGAAATACAGCAAAGGTTAAACCTTCCAAAGAATATAGGTAAAGTCATGGTTGGATCTGTAGCTCCCGGTTCTCCTGCATTCACTGCCGGCATACGAAACGGTGATATCATCAAAGAGATCAACAAGAAGAAAATCAACAATATAATGGATTTCTATGCTGCTCTGAACAGCAGTACCAGTAATGAGATTATATTTAAGGTAAATAAGCAGGGAACTGATGTAATACTAGGGATAGTACAATAGGCAAAATATTTACCATGTAACATATTTTTTTAATGTTTTTATTTTAACAAAACCTGCTTAGATTGCAGGTTTTGTTATTTTTATTGACCATTAGTACAAAATCAACTATACTTAATTTTTATTCAAACTAATAAAAGGGGAAAAATGTGAAAAATTACGTAATTCTTAGTATTTTAATTATTGGTCTTGTAGTGCTCTTTACAGGGTGCGGAGAAAAAGAACAGACTGAAAAGGTAAATGTAAGACTGGAACTTACACAGCAGTCAACACTGGATAAAATTGTTGCTTCCGGTGAACTGCGACATGGGTTTGAAGCCGGATATATGCCATTTGAAATGACTGATAAAAACGGTGCCTTCATTGGGTTCGATATAGATATGGGAAAGAAAATGGCTGAAGCTCTGGGTGTTAAATGGGTTCCTGTTAATACTGCATGGGACGGAATTATCCCCTCTCTTATGACTGACAAATTTGATATTATTATGAGTGGAATGACTGTTACCCAGGAAAGAAACATTAAAATTAATTTTGCTGATCCATACATCGTAATTGGTCAGGCTATAATTGTTAACAGTAAATTAAAGGGCAAAGTTACAAGTTATAAAGATCTTAACGATTCTGCATATACAGTTGTATCCAAACTGGGAACAACAGGAGAACAGGCTGTCAAAGGAATGATTCCAAAAGCAACATACAAAGCTTTTGAAACAGAATCCGAGGGAGCAATGGAAGTTCTTTCCGGCAATGCCGATGCATTTGTATATGACCTTCCTTTTGCTGAACTTTTCATGACCCAGCGTGGAGGCAGCGGATCGATTTTTATTCTAAATAAACCTTTTACTTATGAACCCCTCGCATGGGCAATTAATAAAGGAGATCCGGATTTCCTTAACTGGTTAAATAATTTCATGAAACAGATCAGAAATGATGGTACTTATGACGCTATTTACGATAAATGGATCAGAAATGATGCATGGCTTAAAGAAGTAGAATAAAAAACTTCTTCACAATTCCACAGGTTCCAACCCGGTCATCATATCCTGCTGACCGGGTTGAAACTGTCAATCTATATATCCATAAGAAGATAAATAATGGTTCAAAAATTTAAATCTATCCTAAAAGAAAAGCACCATTTCTCCTGGTACATCGGGATTGCCGTATTTTTCCTGGTAATTATTGTCACATTATTCCTTATACTTTCAGCCTCAAAGCAGATCGATTATTCATGGCAATGGTATAGAGTTCCTGCAAGATTTTTTACCAATGAAGTAATAAAATCAGATACCAGGGGTGAAATTGATTCAATTACCATAGAGGGAACTACCGCAGTTATTGAGGTAAAGACAGAAGATGGAATAGAAACATTCAGGGTTCCTGAAAATGAGCTCCTACTCAAAAGGGGTGACTTTGTAGCCCCTGGCACTATACTTGCAGAATCAAAAAAACTAAAACCAGGGATCCTCCTGCAGGGTCTTGGTCTGACACTCATGATTAGTCTTTACTCTTCTGTTTTTGGAATAATAATTGGTTTATTTGGTGGTCTTGCAAGAATTTCAAAAAATCCTGGACTTAAGTGGCTTTCAACAATTTATGTGGAAATAATCAGAGGATCTCCTCTGCTTGTACAAATCCTTATTTGGTATTTTGTAATTGGAACACTGGTAAATGACAATCTTTCAATGATGGGGATGTCGAAAATACCTCCTGTGGGCTGGGGAATAATTTCTTTAAGTATTTTTGCTGGTGCTTATGTAACTGAGATTATTCGCGGAGGTATAGAGTCCATACCAAAGGGTCAGATGGAAGCAGCCCGTTCCAGCGGGATGTCTTATCTCCAGGCTATGGTTCATATCATTCTCCCTCAGGCATTCAGAATTTCAATGCCCGCATTAACAGGTCAGTTCATAAGTCTGATAAAGGACTCATCCTTATTGGGAATAATATCACTCAGAGAACTTACAAAGGCGAGCAGGGAGATAGTCTCGAGTACAATGATGACATTCGAATTCTTTCTTATCCTCGCAGCCCTGTATCTGGTAATAACTTTTCCCCTATCTATGTTCGTAAAACATCTTGAACAGAAGGCTAAGATCAAATGATAAAAGCAGAACACCTATATAAAACATTTCACACCCCCCATGATGTCCATGCTCTTGTGGATGTCTCCGCAGAGATAAAGGCAGGGGAAGTTGTGGTAGTAATTGGTCCCTCAGGATCCGGTAAAAGCACATTTCTCAGATCACTTAACTGTCTTGAAGAGATAGATTCCGGACATATTGAAATTGATGGTATTGAAGTAAGACATAAAAGAACAAATATCAATAAAATAAGGGAGGAGGTTGGAATGGTATTCCAATCCTTTAATCTCTATCCCCATAAAACGGTACTTCAGAATGTAACAATTGCTCAGGAGAAAGTAAGGAAGCGCTCTAAAAAAGAAGCAGAAAAAATCGGACTGGCACTTCTGGAAAAAGTTGGTATTGCAGATAAGGTAAATGCATATCCTGAGAATCTTTCAGGAGGACAGATGCAGAGAGTTGCAATCGCCAGATCTCTTGCCATGAATCCAAAGATAATGCTTTTTGATGAACCAACTTCTGCTCTGGATCCTGAAATGATAGGTGAAGTTCTTGAGGTAATGAAAACTCTGGCAAAAGAAGGAATGACCATGGTTGTCGTTACTCATGAAATGGGTTTTGCAAGAGAGGTTGCCGACAGGGTAATTTTTATGGACTTTGGTAAAATTGTAGAAGTGGGTACCCCTGAGCATTTTTTTACAAATCCCACCCACGAGAGAACAAAACTTTTTCTTAGCCAGATTCTATAAAAAGGAGAAAGGGAAATTAAAGATCTCTCAATTTCTTTTATTCTCCCTTCTCCTAGTTTCTATTAGCCTGTAGCTGCTATTTCTTCTGTGAAAAAGAATAGGTAATTCTATCGACAATAATAGCAAGAAAAACTATGGACAAACCGGCCTGGAACCCTCTGCCAACTTCTATTCTGTTTATGGCAAGAAGAACTTCCATTCCAAGACCTTTGGCACCTATCATAGATCCTATAACAACCATTGAAAGAGCCATCATGGTAGTCTGATTTATTCCAACCATTATAGATGGCTTTGCAAGAGGCAACTGAACATCAAACAAGACTTGTTTTTTAGTTGCACCAAAAGCCTTTGCTGCTTCAAGAGCCTCTTTATCAACAGTCCTTATACCTACATTAGTCAGGCGGATCACAGGCGGAACAGCGTAAATAATTGTAGCGAACATCGCAGGAACTTTACCCATTCCAAAAAACATCAGAGCAGGAATAAGATATACGAAACTCGGCATAGTCTGCATTCCGTCAAGAAGAGGTTTTAGGATAATTTCCATTTTATCATTCCTGGCCATACCTATGCCAAGAGGCAGCCCAATGAGAAGGGAAAAGAAAACTGAGGCAATTACAAGGCTCAGGGTTCTCATTGCAAGTTCCCAGTATCCAAAACTGCCTATAAGAATCATGAAAATCATAAAAACAATCCCGGTCCTCATCTTTCCCACAAGCTTCCATCCGGCAAGACCTACCAGAAGGATTATTACAAACCAGGGAAGATTCAGAAAAATCTGCTCGATACCAACAACAACATTAAGAATAATAAATCCAACAACATCAAAAAATCCACCCAAATGAGTCAGAAGCCAGGACATGGCATTATCAACCCATTCAGCTAATGGCAACCCGTCCATTTCAGGAAAATCAAGCATTCTCTTCTCCTTCACTAACCGAGATAGATTCGAAAATCTGGTCTGTTGTAACAACCCCCAGAAACCTGTTATCAGAATCAACCACAGGGATTGGATATGGATTTTCCGAAACAATGGGAAAAAGATCTTCAAGAATTGTATCAGGAGATACTGTTGTAATTTTCCTGATAGCAGACTCCGGAATTACTGGAGGTTTATCCACAGAGCTTATTAGTTTTAAAAGTGTTTCCATTTTTGTCACACCTAAAAGCTGATGAAATTTATTAAGTACAAATGCTGACTTTCGATTATTAGCATTAAGATGTGTCAAAGCCGTTTTTGGCCCTTCCCAGGCATACAGAAGAACTTTTACGTTTTCCATTATACTCCCGGCAGTAAGAACTTTTGAAGGAGAGGCATCTCTGACAAATTCCTTAACATAGTCATCAGCAGGATTAGTCACAATATCTTCAGGACTACCAATCTGAACGACTTCTCCATCACGCATTATTGCAATCCTGTCACCAAGTTTTAAGGCCTCATGAAGATCATGAGTAACAAAAATTATTGTTTTTTTCAGTTTATCCTGCAGCTCAACCAGTTCATCCTGCATCTGTCTTCTTATCAGAGGATCCAGACCGCTAAAAGGTTCATCCATTAACAGAATCTCAGGATCATTTGCAAGTGCACGAGCCAGACCCACACGCTGCTGCATTCCCCCGCTCAATGATCCCGGATAATAATCCTCCCAGCCCCTGAGCCCAACTGTTTCCAGAATTGGCATTGCTCTGGCATACCTTTCGTCTTTTGGCAGTCCCTTGATCTTCAGACCATAAGCCGCATTGTCAAGCACAGTCATGTGAGGAAGAAGACCATAATGCTGAAATACCATCCCAAAGGTATCCCGTCTAAACTGGATCAGCTGTTCATTATTTAGTTTTGTTATATCTCTGCCATTTATCATTATGGAACCTGATGTAGGATTAACAAGGCGTATCAGGTTTCGGATCATTGTGGATTTACCACTTCCGGATAAACCCATAAGGATATAGAATTCCCCTTTTTTAATTTCCAGATTGATATTCCTCATTCCAAGTATACATCCGGTTTTTTTCTGGATAATTTCCTTTTTCATATTCTTAAAAGGACCTTTCAAAATCCTCTTAGGATCCCTTCCAAAAATTTTCCAAAGATCCCTAATAACAATCTGCGGTGTTTCTTCACTATCGGGAAGGGTTCCTAAGAACCCATTCCCAAGTTTTGCTTCTGATATTTCCATTTACTACAGCGCAGCCCTAACTTTATCTGCCACTTCAGGGCTAACCCATTTGGTCCAGACATCTTCCTTGTTTTTCAAAAACCATTCAGCTGTTTCCTCTGCGTCCCATCCATTTTCATCCATTATTGCCAGAAACTCATTGTTATCAGCTACTGAAGTAGAGTATTTCTTAAGGAATTCAACAACCCCAGGAGCTTTTACGAGCATGGACTTATTTACAAGAATATTAACTTCTGCAGGATCGTATTCACTCCCCTTCAAACGAACCATATCAAGCTTTCCCAGAATAGCTGTAGGAGCCCAGTAGTAACCCACCCAGGCTTCCTTTTTCGCGTACGCACCTACCATGGTGGCCGCTAAAGCAGCATTTGAACCTGCAATACCCAAATTAAAACTTTCCTTAAGGTTATTGTCAGCAAAGATTTTCTCAGAGATCATCATCTGGGACCAACCTGCAACTCCACCATAAACAAGACCCTTGCTTCGATCTTCAGGATCAGTAAAAAGTCCTGCATACTCCGGCAGATCTGAAACACTTTTCAGGTTAGGAGCTTTTGCATCCGATCCTTCTACAAGATATCGTGGAACCCACCAGCCCTGAGGAGCATCGGGCATATTTTTCCCAAGATCCACCATTTCGCCCGAATCTATTCCTTTACGATAGACCTCTGGAAAATTAGAATGCCATGATTCCATGTCCACATCTATGTCGCCCTGGATAATCCCGTTTATAATCGGAAGAGTATCTCCAGGCATGAAGTCTGTTTTAAATCCACCAATTCCATTTTCAATAATAAAAGCAGCGATTCTATTATGAACCTGTACACTATCCCAGGAAACATCACCAAAGACAATAGTGGGTTCATCGCCATCCTGCTGCCCTGCTGCTGTAAGCACCATGGGTAAAAAGAGTATCAGAATCATAGGTAATAAAAGTAATTTTTTCATATTTTCCTCCATATTTACTTAGCATACTAACTATATATCTATCCAAAGTCAAGCCACCATTTATTATAACACCAGTATCTAAATAATTATTTAAGCTATAATAGATCCCAGCCAAGCTGATAGCCTAAAATAGAAATTTTCTCATTAATTTACTTTCAACACTAATACTTTGCACTCTAAGTAAAAATACCCTATACAAACAAAGATTATTAGTGCTATTTTAAATAAGAATATACTTTACTGGGGCCATAATGAATAATCAGGATTCTTCGGAAGAAGTCATTGCTGCAATCCGAAAGATAATAAGAGCAATTGATCTTCAATCTAAAAAGCTGACAAAGCGCTATGGTCTGACAGGGCCACAGCTCATCGTCTTAAAGGAAATTAATAAATTCCCGGAAAAAAAGCTTTCGGAAATTGCCCGACAGGTAAGCCTTTCCCAGGCAACTGTCACGAGTATTCTGGATAGACTGGAGCAGCAGGGATTTGCGGAAAGACACCGAACAAGCAGCGATAAAAGAAAGGTACATATTACTTTAAAAGATAAAGCATTGGAAATACTCAAGACTCGCCCTTCCCTATTCCAGGAAGAGTTCTCTGATAGGTTTGAACAGCTTGCCGACTGGGAAAAATCAATGATACTGGCATCCCTCCAAAGGCTTGCAGTGATGCTTAATGCTGAAAATATTCAATCACCACCGGTTCTGACCAGCGGACCTCTGGCTGCGACATCACAGGAGGTTGACCGCTACCTGAACGAGGAGAAGAGTCAATCCTGAATCTATAAAATGGAGACCCATTCTCCTATAACTCTGCCATTTGCTCCTTAAGCTTAAGGGCAGCCAGAGCATATCCCCCGTCTGCAGAATCCACAAAGTGAACTTCTTCGCCGGTACCCCTATGGATAAGGCAGGTAAGAATAGCACGGTCAGAAACATGAAGTCCAAAATTTAAAAAACCCTTATCATATAATTTACTGAGATAGGCTTCAAATTTTTCTCTCTGATACTTTGAGCAGGACACAACCATTTTAAGTGATCCGTCAAATTTACGAAAATCTGAATTTATAATATTATCCTGCTTTATATCTTTAAAATTCTTTTTATTTATTTTAAGAGGGATATGAAAAAATATGATCATTTTAACAAAAATTATTTCAAAATTAATTCTCATTTTATTAAAAGAGTATAAAAATCCGGATGTTTGTTTTGAAAATATTCTGGCCTCTCTAAAAGACTGAGCAACAGAAGAAGACTGATTATCCATGGTAAGAGGATGATAGTCAGATTCATGACCAAAATTTTCATCGATCGACTTTAGAATATTATTAAATATTTTTGATTTTTCTCTGCTAAACTCTTCCCTTACCTTAATTATAAAGGAAATAGTCTCTCCCCTTGCACTTGGAATATCCTTCCATCTGCAGGTAAACCCGGTAAAATCAGCTTTATTCTTTGCAGGAAGATCCTTTCTCAGTCTAAAGGGATTATAAGTTTTGTCATCTTTTATCAGTTTTTCAGCTATATCAATACCCCTACCTGTAATTATAGCCTGAATATATCTGTCGGAAACTCTCAATTTCGCAATAAAAAGCTTGTACCCCTTCCGGTATATTGTGGAGACAGGAACAACCCCTAACCGTAGTTTCAGATCAAATAGATTATGAACAAGCTTCCTTGTATCTACCAAAACATCCTCTACATCTGCCAGAATATCTCCGGGAATCAGAAAGGTCATCCCGTCTCCCCCAAAAACAAAAGGGAAATTCATATCCTTTTTAATATTGGATATTGCCATGGCAACAAGGCTTCCTGCTGTATTTACATCTTTATACTTACCATTGGCAATAGCAGAGGTTGAGTTAATTATATCTGTGATAATAATGTACCAGTCCGGAGGAGGTTTATAGTAGTAATCGTAATTAAAAAGAGACTTAAAGTCCGGAATAAAAGGAATATCATCGTAGGAATAAATTTCTTCGTTCATATTTATACTATCGGTACAATAATTGTAAATGTAGTTTCTTTTTTTAATTCAGAAACTGCAGAGATCTCCCATCCATGAGATTTTATTACTGCTGCAACATTTGCAAGCCCCAGTCCGAAACCTTCATCATTACGCCCCTTTAAACCCCGGTAGAATGGTTCAAAGATTCGGAAAAGATCGTCCCTTTCTATTCCCTCTCCCCTGTTCACAACAGAAAGGAGAATCCCTTCTCCTTTTCTAACAGCAGTAAACGTGACAACAGAATCCGGGTATGAATATCTGTATGCATTATGAAGAAGATTTTCAAAACTTCTTACTACAAGCTCACGATCCATAATTACCTTAATATCATAGGGAATATCCAGCTCATACTCAAAAGTATGTTTATAGAGGGATGCTTCAAGTTTAAAGGATTCCAGAAGATCCCTTAGAAAAGTTCTGAACATAACGGGTTCAAAAGTTTCCTTCCAGTCTCTGGTCTCCAGCTTTACAAAATGGATCAGCTGGGAAATTCGACTGGAGAGCAGATTTGTCTTTGACCGGATTATCTCCATATATTTATTAAGAGTCTCCTTATCTTCTGCATAACCCGCAAGAACTGCATCCGCATAACCGCTTATTGATGTAAGAGGTGTTTTAAGGTCATGGGAAACACTCATAAAAAACCTTGCCCGTCTGTCGTACTCATCCTTAACTTTACGCCGCATTATATCAAAAGAGCGTGCAAGGGAAGCAATGGAATCATTTCCTTTGGTTTTTAATTCAAATTCGAAATCACCTTCTGCAACCTTCCTGGTTGCTTCTTCGATTCTTTTGAGAGAAATATTTATTGATCTGATGAGAATAAGAGATAGGAGTGTAATTACTGAATAGAGAATAAAGGTAAATATAAAAGGAAGAGGTTTATTCCTGAATATTGAATATTTATCAATTAAAGGGCGATTAATTATCAGAACAGATCCGTTACCATTCTTATATGTTACAGTTAATGCTTCCAGTGTAACTTTTGGTATATTACCGTTCTTATTCCTCGCTATAAAATCTGTAAATATTTCGTTTCTTTTTTGGCTATCTCCATCAAGTATCCGTGCATTCATCTCGGGAGGAAGATCCTTAACAAAGGTTGCAAACTCATTCGGATCAACCTCATTATCTATAAGTTCATACAGCTGGTAGTATCGGGCAAGTTGTTCATGGGTGGCCTTCAAATTTTCTATACTGCCAAAAGACAACCATACCGTCAGCATAATCAAAGCATTTGGAATTATAAATGTACCTATAATAAGGAGCAGGAATCGAATTTTAAGATTCACCCTTTAATTTCCTTTTATCAAAAAGATAACCACGACCGTGAATGGTTAGAATATATTCAGGCAAGGCAGGGGAATTCTCAATTTTTTTCCTTATCCGCTGAATATAAACACCCACTGTTGTTATATCCCCATACTCCTGCCCCCAGACAGTCCTGTATATCTCATCGGGAGTAAAAGCTGTACCAGGATTCTGAACAAGAAAGCGAAGAACCTCAAACTCCTTAGTAGAAAGAAGTATCCGGTTACTGTTTTTCTCAAGATAGTACCCTTCCGGAGAGAGAGAAAACGGCCCGAATGCTATTGAGTCGGGGATAAAATTATCACGACCTGACAAAGATCTTCTTAGAATGGCTCTTATTTTTGCAACCAGAACCTTAGGAGAAAAGGGTTTATTTACAAACTCATCCGCTCCCAGGCCAAGACCAAGAACAATATCCTCATCCCCTTCTCTTGCAGATAAAATCAGAACAGGTATGTCTGACTTCTGCCTCAAATCCTGAAGAAACTCAAATCCATCCATTCCGGGTAGGTTTATATCCAGAGTAATAAGATCGTATGAACCTTCAGCCATAGATTCAAATCCGGCCTCTGCACTAACAGCAATATCTGAGTCAATACCATCCTTTGAAAGGTAGAGCTGAACCAGCTCACCAAGTTCCGGCTCATCCTCTATTATTAATACCCTGGCTTTCATTCTAGAAACTTGTTCCCCCTATGGATACTCCAAGACTAACAGAAGCCGTGCTTCCCTGTACAGAATATTCTTCCCCTGGATCTCCAAATATTCTTGGGGCACTCAATGTAATATCTATATTATCCATACCGCTCCAGGAGAAGGAAGGTTTAATCATACCTGATAAAGAGGAAAAATTCTCGATAAAAAATAATGACAGTGAAAAGTCACTTCCCCACATATCCCGCCAGCTCACACTTCCTGCCCCGTAGTGACGGCCATTTTCAAGGAGGTCAGAAGAGGATATTACTCCTGAACCCAGAAGAGAACCCAGTTCCTGCAAAGTATAAGGATCATCGTATCCCTCCCCATTGTAGTAGTACTGTCCGGAAAAACTAAAATTATAGTTTGCGAAATCATCACTCCATGAATAACCTGCACCAATGGTTCCCTTAAAAAATATTTTATCATTATATGAAACTGCAGTAACACCCCCATTATCTATGACAAAGGTTTTATCAGAACCATACGAAAGGTAACCCTCTCCATATAACGAAACATCTCCAATTGCAGAGCTTATGGTTGCCATTGCATCTGGAGCATGATTGTACTGGTAGTAAGCCCCAAATGCGATCTCACTGTTTCCAATTACAAATTCCACCTTTGGAGCAAAAGCAATATCCGAATAACTATCTGCCTCTACTGGAATAATTGTATATAAATAGAAATTATTCAGCATAAACGGATAGTTGACTTTTACAGCAACAGGGCCGTCAAGATCTGCATCAGGATCTTCCGGATCTATTCTGCTTAAAGAAAGAAGATCCCCGGGGCTGAAAAAACGCCCCACTCCCCAGTTAACAGACTGCTTTCCTGCCCGGAAAAACAATTTTTGATTCCAGTTAAAATCGGCAAAAAGTTCTGTAATGGTAATAATATCTTCAAATTTTCTCTCCTCTGTACCTGATGTAGTATAAAAAGGAGAAGTTACAATGGCTTTTCCAAATACTCTCGAATCTGCATCCGGTCTTGCATCCATAAACAGAGTTACTCCCAGGTTCAGGGACAAATTGTCACTTATTGAACTTCCTCCTAAATTTTCAGGATCAATACCGGTCCAGGAGGAATTAACATCAAAATAGAAACTGCCTCCCAGCTCAACACCTGAATTATTTGTAAGGAGAAGGGAACTAAGATCCTCCATATTCTCATCTGCAACATTTTCAACAAGAGATAGATCCCCTGAAAGTAAATCAGCCTCATCAGAGCCGAAAAGAGACTCCTCATCTGTTTTCAGCTCTACAATTTTTTCACCAAAGAGGGAATCCTCATCGGTAACAATTTCCTGTCCAAAAATTCTGGCTGTTAAAAGTATAACCAGGCTAATTATAAATACTGTCAGTTTTTCATTTTTCATATTAACTCCTATCGCTTTCGAGAACTTTCTTTCAGAAAGTCTCTGCCTCTTTGCTCTTTGCAAATAAACATGGATCCCAAGGATGCATGGTCGAGCAACAAACTTGTTTGCGACCAGACCCGACACTTCGTGTCCGGGGGTGCATGGACGAGCAGTGAGTTTGCGAACGACCAGTCGCCCATGTTATTGCTATCTCCTATCGCTTTCGAGCACTTTCCTCTGGAAAGTCTCTGCCGCTTTGCAAATAAACATGGGTCCCCGACACTTCGTGTCGCCCATGTTATTGCTATCTCCTATCGCTTTCGAGCACTTTCCTCTGGAAAGTCTCTGCCGCTTTGCAAATAAACATGGGTCCCCGACACTTCGTGTCGCCCATGTTATTGCTATCGATTTACCCTTTCTACATAGGACTTTGTAAATATTGAATCAGGAAGATCTTTTGTTGAAATATCGGTAACTGTAATCTGAGTCTTTTTCCCCTCTATGAGTTCATCCTTGAAAATCATTTTAGTTGCAAGATATTTACCACCCACATTGGCATATGAAGGAAAGAGAGAAGTACGCATAAGCCTCCCTGTTGCACTAAAATCCTCAGACTTTAGAATAAGATTATTGTTACTGGTAATCCATATTTTTACAGTCGGATATGTAACCTCAGAGTTTGTCCCCTCCAGATCCATAATATAGACATCATACCGTCCAAGTTTACCCTCTTTCACTGCCACAACCTTGTAGTCATCTGCAATCGAGGATGAACCAAAGTCAGAATTCTTTGCATCTGTTCCGCCGAAACTATCTTTCATAGAGGTATGGTTAAATTTTCTACTCTGAGGATCATAAAACCACAAATTCTCTCCAATATTAAGATAGCCCTGCCCCTTCTCCGATGCAGGTTCAATAAACAGCATTAGAAACATATCAGAATCATCCCTTCGAAACTGCTGAACCTTTTTCTTCTCAACTCCTGTATCCTGATCCTCCGAAATCATTGTCATAACTGCCGAAAAATCGATACCGCTGAAATTTCGGGAAGTATCAACTGTGGCTAAAATTCTATTTGCCTCATCAAGGCTTATTGCACTGAGACCGGATATACCGACCATCAATAAAACCATTAAACCTATTATATATTTTTTCATTTTTCTCTCCTATTAATATTGTGCTCTCAAGGCATCCACCACTTTCATCCTGGCAGCCTTTCTGGCGGGCATATAAACTGCAGCAAGTGTCATTATAGAAAGCAGAATAACAACTTTCAAAATACCCGAAGGGGATGTTATAAACTGAAGTTTCCCGTTATTAAGAAACAGTCCAAGAGGTGAATCAGAAGTAAACCTGATAAGTCCTGCAGCTATTGTTGTAACCCCAGATAGAATAATTCCCCCAAAAGCACCAAAAAGAGAAAGAAAAAGAGCTTCCAGCAAAAATATACTCCTTACACTTCCCCGGTGCATTCCAATTGCTCTCATTGTACCAATCTCTTTTGTCCTCTCAATTAAAACCATTCTGAAAGTATTAATTAAACCTACCATTGTAATGAGCATAAGGATTATAAAAAGGGAAAGAGAAACAATATTCAGGATATTAACAAGCTGAAGAACGGGTTCCATTATATCGTTGAGAGTTGTAATACTGAATTTCGTCCCTTCCCATGGTTCTTCCACCGCACCAGGAGCAAATCCCCCAAACATAAAACCGTGTCTCTGATCCTCTTTCTCATCATCAGAATCATCTTTTCCCAGATCTACAGGTGATGTTTTTTTAAGTTCAGCTGCCAGACGCTCCGAGGCAATATCCATATCTTCAATATTATTCAGATGTAAATTTAGATACTGATATTCATTGGGACCAAGACCAATAAGACCGTTGAGGTATCCCATCTCTGTATAAGCCATACTTATAAATGAGAAATTGTCCTGATCTTTTGTAATTGCCGCAACAGTAAATTCTCCCACATTCTTCTGTCCCGTTACCGTATCCATCCTGACAAGTACAGTCTCACCAGCCATTACACCTATTTTATCTGCTATTAATTCAGGAATAATCAGCATCCCGGGATTATCAATATTTTCCAAAGATCCACCCGTAACTGTCAAAGTCTTAAGAAGCATCTCCTCTTTATTCCAGTCAACACCGGATATCTGAAGAGTTGTACTCTTTGATCCAAAGATAATCTCCCCCATACCCACCTGCGATCTAATATGATACTCTTCAACAAGATCATCGATAGTTGATATTGCTTTACCAAGATCAGCTGTATCCCCTATTACCTGAACAACTCTCCCGCTATCCAGAGTTTCAGTTCCAAGTATATAGATGTGTCCGCCCATAATCGAAGTAAAATTTGTCTTAAGGGTTTCTGTCATTCCTGAAGTGAAACTTCCTATGGTAATTATTATAAATACTCCGAATGCTATTGCCCCACCCAGAAGAAAACTACGCTTTTTCTGGCGTGTTATATTTCTTATTGCTATTTTTGATATATTCATTTCTATTAATTCTCCCCCATGGCTTTAACCGGGCTTATCTTTAAGGCAATGGCAACAGGATAGAGACTTGCAGCTACTCCTACAAATGCCACTGTAACAAGAGATAACACTACTGCCTTTACAGATATAACAGGATAAAGAACAGGGCCACCAAGTATTACCTGAAAAAATGTATTTGGAGCTTCATAACCAATTGATCCTATAATTTTTGTAATTATCATACCTGCAGCTGCCCCTATAATTCCAAAAATAACTGAAATCATAATTGTCTCCAGTGTTATCATACTCCGTATAAATGCTTTCTCCGCACCAATAGCTCTCATTGTCCCAATTTCCCCTATCCTTTCATTTACAGAAATTACCAGGGTATTCATAATTATTATTACCGCCACAACTGCTACAATCAAAACAAGGAAATTAAAAACAACTGCAAGGGTATTGGACATTCTGGCTATTACTCCGGCACCAGCCAGCCAACCTGAAGCCTTTGCATCAATACCATTTTCATTAAACCAGTCATTAAGATTCCTGATGAACTTTTTTTCATTCACACTGTCATCAAGCTTAACTACCAGATAATGCCATGCATCAGGATCAGTCTGACTGTATTTTCCCCGTTCAGATGTATCTCCCAAAATGTTTAGATAATCCGAATCATTATACTGGGAAATACCTGTTTCTTCAGAAACAGAAATATCTGCAAGAAGGTCACCTTCAAACAGTCCTGTGTCACCGGAACCAAATAGTGAATCCTCATCTACATCTCCAAGAAGAGCTTCTTCATTTGCACTAAGATTTGCCGCAACTTCAGTATATGCTAGCATTCCATTTATTATACGAATATTATCCAGATCAATAAACGAGATCATCTCAAGCTGAGGAGATTCATTTACAAACTTAAAAGTTCCACGGACAGTTACCTCCCGGATCTTCGTTCCGGTTATACTATTAATTCCTGTAAGAAGAACAGAGTCTCCCGGTTTTACCGTTTCTCCACTCGAATCCTTTATCATCCTTACAGCTGCCACAGACAGAACGACCCCCTCTTCCCCTGTTTTAAGAAAAGTACCGGAAGTAAGTTCCAGATTATCCCTGAAAGTTTCCTGATACATTCCCGGGTCAACACCGAAAAGCATAACAAACCCTGTACCATCTTCACCATGTTTCATTAGTGCAGCACCCCCGATCTGAGGATTAACTGCAATAACTTCATCTAATGAATCGAGATATGAGATAATCTTCCTGGAGGATGGAATAATGGGAGTTAGCTCTTCTTTATTTGTCATAGAACCATCCATAAATAAAGAAACATTTTCCATGGATTTTGCGGCAATTACCAGATCTCCTGTGAAATTCTGAATATAGGTTTTCTCAATTCCACTTGCAGCTGTTTCCATAAATGAATTTCCAACAACAAGAATCATAATTGCCAAGGCCATGAGGGTACCAATTATCAATGTCTTGGTTTTATGCTCTTTAAGGTTCCTGTAGGCAATCTTAAATATTAATCCATTCATGCCTAGCTCCGCTTATTCTCAATAATTTTTCCATCCTTGAGCTGGATCACATGATCTGCAATTTCAACAATTGACTGATCATGGGTGGAAAAAATAAAGGTAGTTCCATATTCCTTATTCATTTTCTTCATCAGCTGAATTATACTCGCACCTGTTTCAGAATCCAGGTTTGCAGTAGGTTCATCTGCCAGTACAATCTGCGGTTTTGTAACAAGGGCTCTGGCAATTGCCACTCGCTGTCTCTGACCACCGGAGAGCTCATTTGGCTTATGGGTCTTCCAGTCACCAAGACCGACTTCATCCATTAACCCGAAAATCCAGGTTTCCCTTTCTAATCGGGGCAGAGGGTTCTTTCCCAAAAGCATTGGAAACTCAATATTCTCAAATACATTTAAAACCGGAATAAGATTAAAATTCTGGAATATAAATCCTAAAACTTCGTGCCGAAGATTTGTAATCTCTTTATCCTTCAGATCAATGGTGTTTGTCTCATTTATGGTGACGATCCCCTCTGTAGGTGTATCAATACATCCAATCATATTTAGAATTGTAGATTTTCCCGAACCCGAGGGTCCTGCAATAGAGATAAAATCCCCTGATTCAATATCAAAAGATACCCCCTTAACTGCGTGAACCTCTGTTTTACCCAGGGGATATTTTTTATGGACATCTTTTAATGAAATTACCGTCATCTAATTACTCCTTTGGTTGCTGAGATCGTTCCTCATCGCTTTGCTCTTCCGGTACGACTCATTGCCGAGCAGCTAAGGTTGCATAGTCGAGCAGGGACGAAGTCCCGACCAGACCAACTTGTTGGCGACCAGGCTTTGGTTGCATAGCCGAGCAGTAAGCGAAGCGCACGACCAGGCTTAGGTTGCTGCTATTCTGATTATGAAGTTATATATAACTTAGGGAAAAAGCTATAAACATGAGATAAAGAAATATAACAGATTGTTATTTCTGGATTTTGGTTGACGTAAGTATTCTATGGATTTAAGATTAATTGCCGCCCACCGTTTCCCCAATTGCGGATTAGGAACTGCAATTAACGACAGACTTGGAAAAGCTTCAGGAAAAAAATAGTAATTTTGCAGGAATCTCAAATATCTTCCATTATTTTTTGTGGCAGATGGAAAAAATATTACTTTTTTTGTTGCATTTTCAGCAAAATTGGTGCAATATTTAAATGCAGAGAGGTATTACAATAATTTAAACACATCATTTCTGCAAAACCTTCGATTACCAGGGTACTTGTTGTGACAGGAGCAGAAACCGAAGCATTGGACGTCCGGATAAAGGGAAGAATCCAGGGTGTAGGCTTTAGACCATTTATATACCGACTCGCCTCCAGATATAAAATAAAGGGATGGGTAAATAATCAAACCAGCCATGTTAAGATCCATATAGAGGGATCCAAAGAGAGCAACAGGCTCTTTGTCAGGGATATAAGACTAAAGGCACCTCCAGTCTCCTCCATTGATTCACTCGAAACTTCCGCAGCTCCATTTCAAAAATACAGGGATTTCTCCATTATTCCCAGTGTGGATTCCTCGGATTCAGTAACAGAGATAAGTCCTGATATAGCCCTTTGTAAAGAGTGCCTGGAAGATATAAAATCCGGATCCCGGAGAAAGGACTATGCTTTTACAAACTGTACTAACTGCGGA
>JAJRQE010000061.1 GCA_024280415.1 Spirochaetota bacterium
TCAAAGGGAGTATTAAGAGGACTTCATTTCCAGAAAGACCCTCACGCTCAGGGAAAGCTTGTAAGATGTGTAAAAGGTGCAGTTTGGGATGTGGCAGTGGATCTTCGAGCAGATTCAAAAACTTTTGGGCAATGGTATGGTCTCGAGATAACAGAGGAGAATAAAACAATGTTTTATATTCCTCCTGGTTTTGCCCATGGTTTTGTAACACTTAAAGATAATACTCACTTTTTATACAAATGTACAAATGAATATAATCCCAATACAGATTCTGGTATAATGTGGAATGATGGTGGTCTCAATATAAAATGGCCTCTAAAAGAGATTATCTCTTTATCCGAAAAAGACCTTAAGCTGCAGAGCTTTGAAGAGTTTCGTAAAAGTATTATACTCTGAATATAGCAATGAAGTAGATAAAGAGATTAATTAAAAGAGTGTTGGATATGAGATTGATACTTAATATTACTGGGGGTAATGATGAAGTCAATTATGATTAATATTAATAATGATAAATTAGTTGATAAAGTAACCTGGCTGCTCGATCATTTTAAGAATGATGGTTTGGAAATTGTATCTTCTGAGGATATAGATGATTTAAAATTACTTAGATTAACAAGAAATGAGGGTTCAATTCCTTTTGAAGAATATCTTAACAATGAAAATTAGAATTCGCAAAAGTGCTATAAAGGATCTCAAAAAAATTGATTTAAAACAAAGTAATAAAATTAACTCTAAGATTCTTGAATTAAAGGATTACCCTGATGTAGGTAATATTAAAAAATTAACGAATTTCGAACCATCGTTTCGGATAAAAATTGGGAATTATAGAGTTCTCTTTGATGTTTTAGATGATATAATAATTATTGGTAGAGTTTTGCATAGAAAAGAAAGTTATAAATAAAATGATATTAATTACAGGTGCAAATGGCCAACTGGGTCAGGATTTTCAAAAACTATTTAATTATATTGGGATTCAATATATAGCTACAGATTATAAAGAACTGGATATAACAAACATTAAAGTTATAAGATCTTTTGTATTAGATAAAGAAATAACCCATATAATAAACTGTGCAGCCTATAACGATGTGGATAAAGCTGAGAGTGAAACAGATGCAGCATTTATGTTAAACAGAGATGCCCCAGTACATCTTGCGTTAATTTCTAAAGAAATTGATGCCATTTTTGTTACATATTCCACAGATTTTGTATTTGATGGTACAAAAGGTTCTCCATATATCGAAGATGATCAACCTAATCCAATTTCAGTATATGCAAACAGCAAATATCAGGGAGAAAATGCTGTTTTGGAAACCTATGAAAAAAGCTTTGTAATAAGAACTTCCTGGGTTTTTGGAATGGGAAATAATAACTTTAACAAACAGGTTATTGGCTGGTCTAAGAATAAAAATTTACTAAATATTGTAGATGATCAAAAATCTTCTCCAACTTATTCCAGAGACTTAGCAACGTATTCCTGGGATTTAATTAAAACAAAAAAATATGGTCTGTATCATCTTTCAAATTCCGGAGAATGCAGTAAATATGAACAGGCAAAATATGTATTAAAATGCACAGGCTGGAAAGGAACACTGGGAACTGCAAAAACAGCAGATTTTAATCTTCCGGCAAAAAGATCAGAGTATACAAAGCTAGATAGCAGTAAAATTGAATCTGTTATTGGGAAAAAAATTCCCACATGGAAGAATGGTATTACAAGATTTTTGAATGAGTACTTAGAGAAAAAGAGTTAACCGCAGAGAGGAAGAAGGAAAATAGAAATTTTTATATTTCTTAATCCGCGTGAATCTGCGTTCATCTGCGGATAATTAATAATAACGAGGTTAAAATGACATATTTAGTAACAGGTGGTGCCGGATTTATTGGAGCCAACTTTGTTAAATACATATTAAACAAATATTCAGATTGCAAAGTAGTCATACTTGATAAATTAACCTATGCAGGAAATCTTGGAACTATTAAAGAGGAATTAAAAGATTCAAGAGTCTCATTTTATAAAGGTGATATCTGCAACCAGGAACTGGTAGAAAATATATTTATGAACCATAATATTGATACAGTTGTAAATTTTGCAGCAGAATCTCATGTAGATAGAAGTATAGAAGATCCCGGAATATTTTTAAAAACTAATATTATTGGAACCCAAACTTTAATGGATGTTGCAAAGTTTCACTGGACAAATGGGAAAGATGATCAGGGTTATCCTACTTTTATAGCTGGTAAGAAATTTCTTCAGGTCTCGACTGATGAAGTCTATGGAGATCTTGAGAAAGATATACCCGATGGTGTAACTCTGGAAGCTACAAATGATGCTTTAAAATCTGTATTAAATAACAGGGAAGTAATGCCAAAGGTTTTTGGTACAGAGTTTTTTACAGAAGAAACATCTTTAAAACCAAGATCCCCATATGCAACATCCAAAACAGCAGCAGATATGCTTGTACGGGCTTATGCAGAGACCTACCATTTTCCTGTTAATGTAACCAGATGCAGTAATAACTATGGTGCATATCATTTCCCGGAAAAACTCATATCTCTAATAATTAAAAATATTCTTGAGGGTAAAAAATTACCAGTTTATGGTGATGGAAAACAAGTTAGAGACTGGCTGTATGTGGAAGATCACTGTAAAGGCATTGATCTTGTAATAGAAAAAGGGCAATTAAAAGAAGCCTATAACATAGGTGGTTTTAACGAAGAGTTAAACATTAATATAGTTATGCAGACAATTGATATTGTTCGGGAGCTTGTATTTGATAATAAAGAGGTAAGATCCCAGTATAAAGATTTTGTAACTGTTAGTTATAATGACTGTTCTTACGATCTTATAACATATGTCCAGGATAGACTTGGACATGATGCACGCTATGCTATTGATCCCACAAAAACAGTTAAAGAATTAGGTTTTTATCCTGAAACACCATTTACAGAGGGAATTAAAAAAACAATAAAGTGGTATCTGGATAATCAGTGGTGGGTTAATGAGGTAGCGTCCGGTGATTATCAGAAGTATTATAATGAGATGTATGGGAATAGGTAGATAAATTTTGATGCTTCAACTATCTTGACACATAGGGGACTTTTGCCCTTTGAATCGTTACGTTTTAAGTGTAATCTGAGTTATTAGGAGGGATACCGTGAGGATAGCCAATCCCATATATGATGTTGTCTTTAAATATTTGATGGAAGACAACGAAGTTGCCAAGTTATTAATTTCTACAATAATAGATCAGAATATTATTAAACTGGACTTTATGCCTCAGGAACATACAATAGATTTAACCAAGAAGTCCTTAACAGTTTACCGGCTCGATTTTAAAGCTACAATAAAAACGGGAACTGGTGAAAAAATAGTAGTAATTGAAGTTCAAAAGGCCAAATTCTCGTCCGATATAACCCGTTTTAGACGGTATTTAGGTGAGCAGTATTCAAATAAGGAAAATAAAGATCTTCCCATAATCGGAATTTATTTTTTGGGTTACAGCCTTGAACACGTAAAAGCACCAGTGATAAAAGTTCAAAGAGAGTATATCAATCTTGCAACTAATAAGAGAATAGTGGAGAGAGAAAAGTTTATTGAGAGTTTGACTCATGACAGCTTTATTATTCAGGTAACGAGTTTACACAGCCCTTACCATTCGGAAATAGAGAAGTTTTTATCCATATTCGATCAGACTGAAAAAAGAGAAAATGATCATATACTGGAACTAAAAGAGGAAGAGTATCCCGGACATTACAGTCTCCTTCTTAGAAGGCTTCAGAAAGCAGCTCTTGAATCTACCTTGAGAAAGGAGATGGATATCGAAGATGAAATAGTGGAAGAACTCGATAATCTGGAAAGAGAAATTGAAAAACGGGATAATGTAATAGATGAGCAGGATAAGCAGTTGTCAGAGAAGGATAAATTGATTGAGGAATTAAGAAAAAAACTGGGAGAAAATTAAGATCTCCTCTTTGCGAACTTTGCATGAAATCTCTTAATCATCATTTGGATGTAAAGGATAGATTAATCAAACTTAGTCTCTGAAATTATTGTCAGAGAAATGTATAATAAGTATATTTATATGAATAAGATAAATTATAAACTAAAGGGAAAGGGAAATGTCAAAGTATATAAATCCATATACAGATTTCGGGTTCAAGAAATTATTCGGAACGGAAGCGAATAAAGAAATTTTGATAGATTTCCTTAATGAACTGGTCAATAAAGAGCATAAAATAAAGGATCTTACATTCAAAAATACAGAAAACTTTGTAGATTTAGCAAAAGATAGAAAAGCCATATTTGATATTTACTGTGAAACCTTAACAGGAGAAAAGATAATAATAGAGATGCAGAAAGCAAAAATTAACTTTTTTAAGGACAGATCAGTATTTTACACAACATTCCCAATAAGAGAACAGGCCGAAAGAGGAGATTGGAATTTCAAGTTAAAACCGGTTTATTGCATTGCA
>JAJRQE010000062.1 GCA_024280415.1 Spirochaetota bacterium
CCCGCATTCCTGTACATGCAGAAAGAAGATTTGCTAAATAGTAAATCTTCCTCACCCATATTTTTTCAATAGATTTTTTATCAAAAATATGACCAACCTCAGATATACTAAGAATATCTCTAACCCGAGGAGTTTCCTTCAGTGGAGCAACATCAACAGCAGGATTTTTATCAAGTAATTTGCGCCTAATAGCATCATTCAGCATAATATTCATAAAAGTAAAGTTCACATTTGCAGACTGATTCGATAAACCTCTTTTAGCAAATGCCATAAGCCATTTTTCAATATCATAACTTGTTATGTTCTTAAGTTTCATATTCTTAAAATAAGGCAGAATATTAAGTTTAAGATTTGACCAGCCTGTATCTATATATTTCCGGCTTAAATCTCTTCTGCTTAACCGAAATTTAACATACTCACACTTGTCCCAAATCCACCAGTTTTCAGCGTATTTGGCAAAAACAAGATTACCACCCCTGTTAGGAACAAGAGCATCCTCTTTGTAAAGCTTGTTACAATAAGCCCTGGCAGTACCCTTTTGGGTCTGTCCTGTCGATCTTGCAGTAGTTCGTCGGTTATTATTATCATAAGTTTGATAATACCAAACAACCAGACCAGATTTTATTTTTCTAGGAAAAACAGTAAAAGGTTCCCTATATCTCATTCACAACCCCTCGAATATGCTCACACAAGTGAAACACACCCTTTCTTGTTAGATATAGAGAAAAGAAACTATACTTTTAATTTGTTACCACATAAAAATAATACCAAAGGCCTAGCCAGTCAACAAAAAAGCACGTATTCTATTAGATATTATAAGGAATTTGACAATAGTTTGAAAATAAAAATTGTTGCAATAAGTTGACCAGGGAAGTATTGTTATTGTACAGATAATTGTAGAATTTATTACTGACAGGGTTTCTGGAGTCCTATGGCTAAGATATCACAAAAATTTAACTGGTTATTAATACTTTCTGTAAGTCTTTCTGTTCTTGTATCAGCCTTTGCGACAACTTCATATCTGATTCATATATCTGAAAAAAATACCCATGATAAAAATATCGTACAGATACAGGGTCTCTCCAACTACATTAGGGAGTATCTTGAGACTGCTTATACTCTTAATTATCAGCTGTCGCTCAATCCGATTATTGCTGATCAGATAATATCCTCGGACTCTGATTGGGATAGGAGAACTGTACTGTATGGCCGTAATTATAATACATCCAAATCCCTTGGTGATGAGTCGGGTATCCCGTTTCTCGTAAAAATACAGCAGGAGTATGACTTTGTAGATCTCCTGTATCTGCAGGAGGTAGAAGGTGATCAGACAGGAAAAAGTTATGGAAATATTGGACATAGAGGCGACAGATGGTGGTATAAGGAGTTTTTTGCGAGAGATCTAAGTCCTTTTATTTCACGATCATACTATTCACTTACTGGAAATAAACCAGTCGCATCAATTTTTCATCCGGTTATGGCAAATGGTAGTTTTATTGGTATTATGGGAATGGATATTGTCTTCTCCGATCTTCAGGAAAATGTCGAAACCTATCTTAACACAAAAGATATGTATGCAGTTGTGCTGGATAATGAAGGGGTAATTATTGCCCATCCTGATAAGGAAAAACTTAAAGAAATATTCAATTTGAAGGAGATGACAAAACAAATACTCGTATCAGGGGAAAACGGGACAATACTCCTGGATAATAAGGGAAATCAGGTTTTAGAAACAGTTGCTCTTGACTGGGCTCCGGAAATTTCAGATGCAGTACAGGGGGCTCTGGGGGGTAGTAGCGGATATATAAAAAATGTTGAGGTAACTGGAATTAAGAGTACTGTTTACTATGAACCTGTACATCTTCCAGGAACTGGTTCTGCCGGTGAAAATTATGCTGTTCTCTTAATACAGGGTAAAACAGAAATTGTAAGAGCCAAGATAATTAGTATAGTAAGTACACTTTTCCTGATAGTTTTTACAATTTCACTGCTTTTTGCTTTTTTCCATTACCGTTTTCAAAAGTTTATAATTGATCCTCTTGAAGTCTTAATTGAGTCCATGAACAGTGTTGATATTGATAATTATCAGATTATTGATCTCCACACCAATGATGAATTCAGTTTAATGGCTGATACCTATAATGAATTAAGGAAGAATCTGTCAATTGCAAATAATCAGCTTCTTGAAAAAATTGAAATGCTGAAGGAGAGAGAAGCAGGGTTCCGTACTCTTTCCGAAATTGGCCTGGCACTTGCAACTGAAAATGATATAGATAAGTTAATGGAGCTTGTTCTTGATGAAGCCATGAGACTTACACAGTCTGACGGTGGTACTCTTTATATCTATGATGATGAGAAAAAGTATTTGAGGTTTGAAATTATTCGAAATGAATCAATGGGAATAAAAACAGGTAGTATCTATGGTAGTAAAGTTAATTTTCCTCCTGTACCCCTCTACAAGGAAGGAGATCCCAATTATTCAAATGTCTCCTCCTATTCAGCATTGACTGGAAAAGTAATTAATATTCCGGATGTATATGAGGCAAAAGGGTACGATTTTACGGGAATGAGGGCATACGATCAAAATAACGGATATCTTTCAAAATCGATGCTGGTAATTCCGATGATGAATAAAGATAAGGAGTTGATAGGTGTCATGCAGATTATCAATGCACAATCAAAAGTCAGTGGTGAGATTATTGCATATTCGGAAGTCTATGAGAATTTAATTTCTACACTTGCATATCAGTCTGCTGTAAAAATGACTAATGTTCAGTTGCATTACAAACTGAAAGAGCTCCTTCACTCTGTTATTGAGAGTATTGCGGCCGCCATAGATGAGAAATCCCCATTTACAGGAAAGCATATCAGCAATGTATTTCAGCTTACTATGATTATTGCAGATAAAATAAATAAAACTGATAAAGGCTATTTTAGAGATACCTTTTTTACAGATGATCAGCTGGAAGAACTTAGATTAGCCGCCTGGATGCATGATATTGGGAAGATAACGACTCCAGAGAATTTACTCAATAAAGGGACAAAGCTTCATTTTTTTAGAGATGGAATCGAACTGATTGAAACACGTTTTCAGCTTATTAAGAAAATCTATGAAAATGATTTATTAACTCAGGAATTGGAACTATTAGGGAGAAAAAGTGGTAACTCAGTTTTACCTGATGAGTATATCAGGGATCTTAAGGGAAAAATTGATAGAATGGAAGAGGATTTAACATTTATCCGAACTTGTAATGCTCCTGACAGCTCTATGGATAATGGGAAACTGGAACGTATTTTGGAGATAGGAACTAAGTATGCCTTTATCTCTGGAGAGAGGATAAATTATATATCTGATATAGAGGTGGAGAATCTTTCAATAAAAACCGGAACTCTAAACGATGGGGAAAGAAAAGTTATAGAAGATCATGTAAGAATGACTCAGGTTATACTGGATAAGATTACATTCCCAAAGAATATATCAAAAGTTCCTGAATATGCATCCATGCATCATGAAACTCTGGATGGAAAAGGCTATCACCGGGGACTTCATGAAAAGGAAATCCCTCTTCAGGCAAGGATAATTGCAATAGCCGATATAATTGAAGCACTTACATCTAAAGAAAGACCCTATCGTAAACCACTCAAACATAAGGAAGTTTTGAAAATTCTGGAGGAGATGAAGAAGAATAATCGAATTGATCCGGAAATTTACAAACTGATTGTCGAAAGTGATATTACCGATCAGTTTTATAATGAAGTGATTAAAACCGATTAAAACATTCTATTCAATAATAACAAATTCTACTCTTCGATTTTCGGCTCGACCCATAGGGAATTGAACTACTATCTGAAGTCGTATTTATAATAAGTTCTGTACCTCTTATACCTGGGACTGCAACAGGATTTTTAACCGTATA
>JAJRQE010000063.1 GCA_024280415.1 Spirochaetota bacterium
AATACCGTTCCAGTCGAAAGAGGTGTTCAGGATGGTTTCCATAAAGTCACCATTAGGCATAAAATCCGTCCAGTGACGCTGCCCCTGAAAACCAGCTGCAATGGCATTGTGACCAAGAGCTTCCTCTCCCCAGCCCATTTCCTTTAATACCGGGTTACCTATCATCAGGTCACGGGCAATAAGGGTCATTTTTACAGAAGTTTCCCATTCTTTGTCTTTTTCTTCTCTGGAATGCTGATTTTCGGGTTTATTTGGGTCTTCACCCTCCCTGCAGTTTTCTTTTGTCCAGGCCATGGCCTTTGCAAACTCTTCCTGATCGAAAATATCAAGATTTAATCGACGGATAAATTCACTCATATCCACATATTCATTCCGCATTCCAAGGTAATCCTGAAAAAAATCTTCATTTACTACAGAACCTGCTATTCCCATAGAAACAGATCCAAGAGAAAGATATGATTTCCCTTTCATAATAGAGGCAGCAAGTCCTGCACGGATAAATGTAAGTATTTTTTCTTCCACATCCCCGGGAATATCTGTATCGTCAGACTCAGTAACTTCTTTGCCATATATTCCGAAAGCAGGCAGACCTTTCTGATTATGCCCTGCAAGAACAGCTGCAAGATAAACAGCACCTGGTCTCTCTGTTCCGTTAAAGCCCCATACAGCCTTTGGCCTTAGGGGATCCATATCCATTGTTTCTGTGCCATAACACCAGCAGGGGGTAACAGTAAGCGAGACACCAACACCCACTTTGTCAAACTTTGCAGCACAGGCAGCAGACTCTGCCACTCCCCCTATGGTTGTATCTGCAATAACACAAATAACTTTTTCCCCGTTAGGATATCGTAAAGTTCCGGAAATTAATTCTGCAGCAGCTTTTGCCATATCGTATGTCTGTTTTTCCAGAGATTCTCTGACGCCATCAAGACGACCATCTATAGTCGGTCTAATTCCTATTTTTGGATAATCACCCTGTAATCTATTTTTAGTATTCATAATCTACTCCCATTAATCATAATGTAATCGTTTACATTATGTATCCCATCAATGGAAAAAGCAAGGGAAAGTTATAATTCTACATTATTTTACATACAATCAAAAGTGAAAAATAAATTTCTTGTGAAATTGAACAATGCAGATTATAATGAAACAAATAAATACACAGAGAGGTTTTCATGAGAAAAATAGTAGTATTGGTTGTTTTGTTATCGGTTATTTCCATTATCCCTCTTTTTAGCCTGAGTGTGACTGACCTTGGTTTTGCCTATGGTAAGTGGGCTATAATAGGTGACAGGCTATATCAGAATGATATCAAAGCAGGTATGGCAAGAGTAGATATTCCCGCACCTCAGGCAGGTACAATGGAATACAAATTTAACGTACGCTATGAAAGTGGCGGTGTCGAAGATATGCATGCAGGATTTGGAATCCATATCTTTGTAGACAAACCGGCAAAAGGTAAAGCATGGGGAAATGGTCAGTCCTATCTTCTGTGGCTCAACTACGATGAGAATGCAAAGGGTATAACAAAAGGTTTCAGTGCCCAGATTTATAAGAGCCTGAGTAACTCCAAAATGGAACTATTGGCAGATATAGATCTTAATCAGTATTCCTATCTCCTGACTGAGGATGTTCTGGATATGATTATTCCTGTAAGAATGGTAGTCAATGGAAATACAGGTGATGTTAAAATATATGACCCAACAGATTCAACATGGGTATATAAGTTCAACCTTGGTAATACTAAACCTCTTACGGGTCAGTATCTAAGTTTAAGAACTAACAGTATGGGAATAAGCTTCGGAATGTAAATAGAAGTATAGTTGGTACAATTGGCTGGATATACCTGCGGTATTCTGCAGGAATCTCATTTATCCAGCCATTTTTTTCTTCAGACCTAAATAACCTGTTCCCTGGTTCCTGATTTCCGGTTTTTTCTCCCTGCAGTAAATCGAAGATAAGGAATAATGACGTCATTCCTGGGAGTTTCTGTTCCATCGTATGTAATTGAAAGAACAGGAACACCTGTAAGGTTCTCAATATCCCTGCTCATAGCTTCTGTAATAAGAGAAGGACAGCAGAAAGCCGGGTTTGCCTGAATAAACAACGACAGATCGGGATGCTCTCTCATTATGTGAAATATCTTAAGGATATTCTCATAACTCTCCCCCTCCTGTTCAATCCTGATATTAAATTTAGCAAGCTCCTCTTCCGCCATTGGGTTTTTTGAACTAACCGGCTTACCAAGATACTTTCCTAATGGTAAATTATATCTTCCTTCCATATACTCCATTGCGCCAAGAAGTGATTTAAACAGAATAACTTCCGGGAGTTTTAATTCTTTGGTCCACCTCTTAAATACTGCACCGCTTATTATTTTTGCGTAATCATTGTAGGGTGTTATAATTACTTCACCTCCTGCATCTTCAATATACCTGATTAATCCCTGGTTCATTACCTCATTATCCCTAACATAGAGATCACCAAAAATCGCAACCTTGGGTCTGTCTGTCCTGTGGTATTCTATTGAATCCAGCATAGAGACAACCTCTTTCACCGCATCTATAAAACTAAGTTCTCCTAAAAATGCTTTCATAAAAGTATCTCTGGATGCGAGGATTACTCTATCCGTTTCCCCTTTAACCCTTTCATAAGGCCGGATCATACAGCCGATTTTTTTTAGGTTTCCACCAAACATATAGGCAAAATAGGTTTTTACTGATACCAGAGGACTAATATCCACCATTGTAAGTTCCCCTGTATAGACTCCGGCCTGAGCCATCTCAGGCCCTTCTTTCTCTATCAGACTGCGTATGAATGAGGGATACATGGAAATATTACATGCCCATGCAGATTTTATCATCCACAACACAGTATCCCCGGGGTTGAGCTTATACTTACGTATATATTCAGCATATTCATGAGCTACCGCATTTACAGGAATACACTGCCCTGTATTCATCTTCATGCTTGAGGAAATACTCCTGGCAGACTCCTCCAAAACTCTGGCATCAATACCCGTATTTCGTAAGTTTGCCGCTATAAGAGGAAGTACAAGAGGATCCCAGTTTGGAAGAAGAACAGTTTTACCATGAAGGGATGTTTCCATTTTTGGTGCAACAGGCAGTTTTGCCGAACCCTCTGAGATTTTCCTCACCGATTTAAGGTGATTCCTGAATGCCCGAACTCCGGCTTCTATTCTGGTCTCGTAACCTACATTTGAATCATGATCATCAATCTGAAGAATTAAATAGGGTTTCTCATGCTCATCCATTATTCGCTTAAAATATTCTAAGGTAAAAGAATCCGGAGAACATTTAAATGATGTAATAAAAACGGGATAGAGACCTTCAGTATGTACACAGTAATCTGCTGCAGAAAGGATAGCAGACGGATAGGCCCAGTGAAACTGATCCAAAAGCTTATCTACCGAATCTGAAGGAGTAATCCCGGGAAGTGAATCTGTAAAGAAGGATTCAATACCAAGGGAGGCAAAAAAATCAGGAATCTCCTTGTTCATTGAATCCATAAGAACAGTATAGGGTCTGCCTGCAAGAACTACTTTTACCTCCCCTTTTTTTGGCTTACTGTATACCTCTTTCATACCAATCTTTATATTTTTATAATAGTTCAGGGCTCCGTCGTAAGACCTCGAAACCTCCAGAAAACTAAATTTACCAGGTACCATGGAATTTAAAATTTTAAGCAGTTCATACTTTGTCACAAGGGGATTTGCCCTGTGGTTTATTACTGGTCGAAGAGTTTTAATCTCCCCTTCCTCATGAATAATCCTGGAAGCAAGAGTGGAACTGAACTGTGTGTAATAACAGAATTTCCTAAGACGGGACGATTTTTTCTCATCTTTTCTGTTTTCAATATGTATTGGAAGAAAAATAAAGTCTGATTTCTCAGCGAGCCAGTCCACATGACCATAGAAAGCCGACATAGGTGCACAGAACTCAGCACCGGATAATTTTTTCCCTCGGGATATTACATCCGGGAGTAATTCACTTGTCACAGTATTAATCCCGAGTGTATTGAAGAATTTCTGCCACAGGGGCATTTCCTCAAAAACCTGAAGCCCTGCAGGAAGACCTACTACAGGCAGATCAGATTTATCAATTTTCTTCAATGCAAAGGAAGTAAGTACTTTCTTTCGAACCTTCAGAAGAGAGGGAACCTTCTCTTTCTTTACAAATTTCCTTGTTTTGTAATCCCGGCCGCAGAGAAATCCATAGGCAACTTCTTCATCTTTTACAGAAGCAACTCTGATTCTACAGTGGTTAAGACAGAGATTACAATTCTCCTGCCGGACAGGAATAGCATCCTGGTATATTCCCAGCCCCTTAAAGGAGGATATACCCGAAGACTCCTCTGCAGCTGTTATTGCAGACCCCAGCGCTCCTGTCAAATGGCAGTATTTTGAAACATAGACAGGTTTCTGCAATTTCTGTTCAAAAGCTGCAACCAGAGCCTTATTTTTTGCTGTTGCGCCCTGAAATACTATTCGGGATCCTATGCTGCCCTCTGTAGCAACTTTCTGAAGGTAGTTTTCCCTTACGGAGTAGAGGACTGCAGCCAGGATTTCGCTGACTTTATAATTCTTATTGAGGTAATGATTAATATCTCGCTCCATAAATACTGTACACCTGTCACTTGCCAGAGGAGCCCGGGCTCCCTGGGCAAGTGAAGCATACTCAGACAGGGGAATCCCAAGTTTCAGAGCCTGTGCTTCAATAAAACTACCGGTTCCTGCTGCACATATAGTATTCATCTGGGAAAAAGTTACAACTCCATTCCTTAAAGTAGTAAATTTTGCATCCTGACCGCCTATTTCAATTATAGTATCTATCCCCGGATCGATCTCTACTGCAGCTCGTGCATGTGCAGAAATCTCATCCATAATTGTATCTGCACCAATTATCTTTCCAATAAATTTACGTCCTGATCCTGTACTTCCAACAGCCGAAAAAATAAACTCCACCCCTTTTTCTTCAATATAAGAGCTGCATGCTTCAAAAATAGTCTGGACAGCAACAATAGGCCGTCCGGAAGTTCTCGTATAAAATCCGGCAACCGGAGTAAAATTTCTATCTATAATAATTGCTTTTGTAGAAGTTGAACCTATATCAATTCCCAGATAAAGCTCATATTTTCCACCTGCGTCCATTCTCTGATAAATATCAACCTCAACATCAGAAATATTCTCCGGTGTTTTATAAATAAAATGCTCAAGACCATTAAAATCAGGATACTCAGACAGTTTCAACTCCAGAGGTTCATAAAAATACTCCTTTTTTAAATTATCCGCACTATGGAGAAGCTCCCTGGAAGGAGTTACAGACGGGGTAAGATTCTCCTCCATAAGAAGACAGATACTCCCTATAGCCCCAAAAAGATGGGCATATTCATGAACCTCAAGACTGTGACCGAGAACTTCCTCCAGGTGTTCCACAACAGATTTATTCTTTGCGACTCCTCCTGTAAAAATCATCGGCGTATTATCTCTATTCCCGCTTATCAGTGTATCAGCAATATTTTTAGCAAGTCCCAGGCTAAGACCATCACATATCTCCTCCAGGGAATAGCCCTCCTGCTGAGAGTGGATAATATCAGTCTTTGCAAATACGGAGCATCTGGTAGCTATTTTTGGTATTTCACCACTGTTTGCTATGGCTCTTTCACTCAATTCACCACTTCCGGCAAGATTCAGCCGTTTAGCCTGCTGATCCAGAAACCCTCCTGTTCCGGCTGCACAGGATGTATTTGACTTTAAATTCAGATAATTACCATCTTCATCAAATTCAATAAGTGCAAATTTTTCTCCTCCTACATTAAGAATTGATCCAATTTTTCCATAGAAAAATTTTGCACACTGGATCATAGATACTCTTGTATCATATTCCACAGCCCCTCTATAAATATCAGGAGTTCCTGATGTCCTGGCAACACCGGCAACATCAGAAAAATCAATTTTCATAAGAATATCTTTAAGTACCTTTGCAGGGTTCCCATGATGATACTCATAACAGGTATCCAGCACTTTACCTGCAGAATCCATTTTTACAACTGAAACAGTGACTGATCCTGCATCCATTCCAAGAATTCGATTTCTTACATTCATTTTCCTATTACTTCCTGGTGATTCATTTTTGTCCCTTCCTATGGTAGAACAGATATAAATAAAAACCTAAACTGTCCCTGCTCATGGTAGTAAAGTTTATAAAAAACTACTCTACCCTAATCTTTCGCTTAATAAAAATTTCCCCTGTTTCTACTATCTTTGCAAAAAGATACCCATACTCAGATTTGGCCTCTCTAATTCTTCCAATCATTGTCCAGGCAGTGTCCTTATTGATATCCAGAACCTCTGCAAGTTTTCTGGAACTTAATATTTTTTCGTTCTGAATAAACAGATCGATCGCTGCAAACCATTTTTGAAGAGGAATCCTGGTATTATGAAACAAAGTCTTTACAGTTACCGAGAATGAAACATTACAGGAATTGCAGTGATATCTGAATTCCCTTTTCATGGGGCTGACCCTGTGGGAATGGCAGTGGGGGCATGCAGGTTTATTACTCCACCTTATTTTTTCTATATACCGGATACAGTCACCTTTTGCAGGAAACTTTTTATAGATATCGGTAATAGGGGACAGCTCTTTCATACTCTTAATTTTATCCCTCAGAGGAAAAATCGTCAATACAATACTACCGTAAAAAGGGACAGATTTTTAAAAACATTTTTTTCCTAATTTCCCATAACGTCTGAAAGAAACTGGCTTAGAGTGTCAATGGGGAAAGGTTTATTTATAAAACCGGATAAACCATCAGCCATCAGTTTATCTATATTTTCCTCCCCGGTATAACCCGAAGCAATGACAACCCTGCAATTCGGATCAATCGCTTTCATCCTGTAGAAGGTCTCGGAACCATTCATTTCTGGCATTATCATATCGATAATAATAAGATCAATCTTACTATACTCTTCCTGAAATATAGTCACAGCTTCTTCACCATTCTTTGCCAGTAATACATCGTATCCCAGTTCAGTCAGCATTTCCGTTACAGTTGTACGGATTATTTCCTCATCGTCTACCAGTAAAATTGTTCCCGTACCCGGTACCGATCCAATTTCAACCTTTTCAGACTGTTTGATCTTTGGAGAACAGGGTAAATAGATTCTAAACAAAGTACCTTTACAGAGCTCACTGACCACTTCCAAAGAACCCTTATGAACCTCTACTGTCCTATATACTGCGGCAAGACCGAGACCAGTCCCTTTTCCAGATAACCTGGTCGTATAAAAAGGTTCAAATATTTTCTTAATATTTTCCGTTTTAATACCACACCCTGTATCACTAAGATCTATCTGTATATACTTGCCCGGAACTATATCAAAGGCGCTTTTCCTGCAGAAAAATATGAGAAAAACCGGACAAACTACCTTACAGGGAACCGTTTATAAAGAGATCCTCAGTTTGGTATGAAGTCTGAGGATTTTATTTTCCGGACTGACATCCCCGTTTATACGGGAAAGTAGGATCTCTGCAGCTTTACTTCCAATTTCTTCTACAGGCTGTGCAACAGAAACACTTGCATATCCCAGTATGGATGAAAGCTCCAGATCATCAAAACTACCTATTCCGGGACTGACATCAGGTTCAAGACTGTTTGAAATTAAATACTTGATGGCACCTACATGCATAAAATAATTAGCAATAAACACCTGCTCCGGAGGATCATTCAGCCCTACTAGCTGCTCCATCAATCTGTACCCACTGTCAACATGGAAATTTCCTGTCAGTATCAGCCTCTCATCCTTTTTAATCTTATATTTCTCAAGAGCCTGAAGATACCCCGCATAACGCTCCCGGGCATTACTTAATTCGGGAGAACCTCCAATGAAAGCAATATTGCTGTGTCCCTGTTCTATAAGCCACGATATGGCTTCGAAAGAACCCTTCTGGTTATCCACCAGAACTGCATCTCCGTTATAATCTGAAGTAAGCCTGTCTGCGAACACAAAAGGAATCCCTGCATCCCTTAAAAGAGAAAAGTGGGTACCTCTCTTTGTAGCAGGAATAATAATAACACCGTCTACATTTTTTTCAATTAATAATTCGGAACGACGAAGTTCTTCCTTTGCCGACTCATTGGTATTACAGATAATCAGACTGTATCCAAACCTTTCAAGAAAGCCCTCCACCCCCCGGGCTATATTCATAAAAAAATCATTTGCAATTTCCGGGGAAATAAGACCGATTGTCCTGCTTTTGTTGGTCTTTAAACTTCTGGCAAAGGTATTTACTCTATACCCGCTAACTTTAACAGCTTCCAGTACTTTCTCCCGGGTGGAGAGCCTGATCCCCTTCTCATTATTAATAACCCTGGATACTGTAGCAGTGGAGACACCTGCCATTCCGGCTACATCTTTGACTGTAATACCCATTATTCTCCCAAACAGAAATACCTAAGATTATAATAATTTCAAAAATCTATTATTTTTGAAATTATCTCTATATATTATACAACATTACAGATTTGTAATAAACCTGTAAGGTTTATGTAATCCCAGTCTGATACATTCTGAGACAGGAATTTTGGTGAACCCTTTAACCAGATCAGGAGAGAAAAATGACCAATGAGATTATACCGAAAACTAACCCTGCAGATTCTCTGCTTCCGGCGCAGATTGAAAAAATTGAACAAATTAAGGCTGAGATACAAAAAAAAATTGTTGGTCAGGAAATTCTTGTAGAAAGATTATTAATAGGACTGATCTGCAACCAGCATATTCTTATAGAAGGAGTACCTGGTCTTGCTAAAACGCTCAGCGTAAAAACCCTTTCCGATTCCCTGGGATTAGATTTTAAACGCATACAGTTTACCCCGGATCTCCTTCCTGCAGATATTATCGGAACCCTGGTCTACAACCCCAAAACAGGGGATTTTACTCCAAAAACCGGTCCTATTTTTGCAAATATTATTCTTGCAGATGAGATAAACAGAGCACCTGCAAAGGTACAGTCCGCACTATTAGAAGCAATGCAGGAGAGGCAGGTTACTATTGGTGATGAAAGCTACGTTCTTAAAAAGCCGTTTATGGTTATGGCAACCCAAAACCCCATCGAACAGGAGGGAACTTACCCCCTGCCTGAGGCTCAGGTTGACAGATTCATGCTTAAGGTAAAAATAGATTATCCTGACAGAAATGAGGAATTGAAAATTCTGCGGATGATGGCAAAATCCACCCCGCAAACAGAAGTGTGCAGGGTTGCAAGCCCGGAAGATATTAAAGAGCTGAGAGCCTTTCTTGATCATATCTATCTGGATCCGCTAATCGAGGAATACATTGTTGATATTGTTCATGCTACACGTACTCCGGGAAAATACAGTATTGATATTGAGAATCTTATTCGCTACGGTGCATCCCCCCGGGCAACCATATTTCTTACTCTGGGAGCAAAAGCCATGGCACTTTTAAACCGTAGAACCTATGTAGTTCCCGACGATGTGAGGAATATAGCTTTCGATGTACTAAGGCACAGACTTATTGTCAGTTATGAAGCTGAGGCAGAGTCACTTACTTCTGACACGATTATTAAACAGATTTTAGACACAATTCCCGAACCCTAGAAAACAATGCAGGTATGGATTGAATTAATATGGTTATTGATAAGGAAATTTTCAGAAAAGTTGAACTTATAAGAATTAATACAAGACACTCTGTAACTTCACTTTTTGCAGGTGAGTTTGAGAGTGCCTTCAAAGGATCCGGGCTGGAATTCGAAGAAGTCAGAGAGTATCTCCCTGGCGACGAGATTCGTTCCATTGACTGGAATGTGACTGCCAGAACCGGATATCCTCATATTAAACGGTTCAGAGAAGAGAGGGAACTTTCGATTTTTTTTCTGGTCGATCTCTCTTCCTCTTCAGACTTCGGATCTATGGATAAAACCAGAAATGAAATAGCCGCAGAGATTGTTTCGGTGTTATCCTTCTCTTCCAACATGAATAATGACAGAACAGGGCTGCTTCTTTTTACTGACAGAACAGAACTTTTCATTCCTCTCTCAAAAGGGATGACCCACACCCTGCACATGGTCAGAGAACTCCTTACATTTAAACCTGAAGGGAAGAAAACTGATATAGGAAAAGCACTGGAGTATCTTGGAAAAATAACATCAAGACGTTCGGTTGTTTTTTTAATATCTGATTTCTATGACAGCAACTGGCTTAACCATATAAAAACAACTGCAGCAAGGCATGATCTGGTAAATTTTTATCTCTACGATCCTGCTGAGAAAGAACTGCCCAGAGCAGGACTTGTTGATTTTAAAGACGCTGAGACAGGTGAAAAATATACCCTCGATACTTCTGACAAAAGGGTAAGAACTGTCTATAGAAAGCGTTTTGAGGCAAGACTGAAATTTTTACGGGAAAACTCAAAAAAGTATGGTGCGGATTTTATTGATCTCGACATTAGCAGGGAGTATATACATAGACTCTCTCTCTTTTTCACCTCCAGGAGAAAGCACATATTATGAAATTAATTCTTTCAGTTCTGTTTATTTCGTTCATACTCATTGGCTGCAGCCAGGCCGGGGAGAATAAACAGGAACAGGATATCTCCCTCTACAAAGAGACAATTACGAAGGGTTCCAATACCATGGAATACAGCTATACAAGGGAAGAAATTTTATACGGAGAAGAAGTAATAATGACAATCGATATTAGATATCCGACCTCACTCTCTCCCTGGATAAACCTGGATACTCTGAACTATGCAGATTTTATTGAAAACGGCCTGATACTGGATATTAAAAAAACTGATCCCGTCCCTGATAAAAATTCATTTTTCAACATGGAAATAAAAATCAGATTTGAAGCTTTTCTTCCCGGAGATGTTCTTCTGGGTCCCATAACCCTGGAGATGAGGTCTAAAAACAGTGATACGGAGCCCACGAATATATTTACTATTGAACCAATTACCTTTGTATTCAAAGGAGATCCTTCCCTTGTGACCAGAGGAGAAGAACAGTCAGAACCTGCAGGGCTAATTACTCCACATACAGAAAAAAGGAATTTCACTATTTTTATTTATGCTATCCCAATAATACTTATTTTAATTTCGATAATTATTTTTCTATTTTTAAAACGAGCAGGAATATTCAGAGAAAAGAAATCTGATGAAAAAGAGAAATTTTTATTACTGACCTCCAGGTTTAGAGAAAACTACCTGAATACAGGGAGCAATGTAGATCTCCGTCCGGCTTTTAGAGAGTTAAAAGAAATTATCAAACTCTCCTCCTACAGTTCCAGAGACCCTGTGGCAAGTGCAGAGTATATGAACAGATGCAGCCGCTATTATTTTAAAGGCAGGGTTATTAAAGGGAAACAGGCAATGGATGATCTGGCGGATATTTTCTCAAATATTCAGGGAGGAGCTGAGGATGATATTTAGTACCCCTGTTTCTTTTATCTTTATTCCCATTATAGCTCTGATCTATATCTTACCAGGTTTAACAGGGAAAAGAAGCAGAGGTATAAAATTTTCCAGCTCCTATCAATTGAAAACCGGAGTTGTATCCCTGCGTCAAAGGCTGATATTCCTCCCGGAAATATTAATGATAGCAGGATTAGTTCTTGCAACTGCTGCACTGGCACGCCCCAGAGTACTAATTGACGAAAAAAGGAATATTACCGAAGGGGTTGCAATGGAGCTGGTCATAGACCGCAGTGGCAGTATGAATGCGGAACTGCTCCAGGGAAGAACCTATGTAAGAAAAATGGATATTGTTAAGCAAACTCTTAGAGACTTTGTTTTGGGTAATGGAAAGGAACTCCCAGGGAGACCGGATGATCTTATAGGGCTGATCGCATTTGCCAGATATGCAGATACCCTCTCTCCCCTTTCCCTTTCACATGACATTATTGGTGATTTCCTTTCCTCCCTTAATACTGTATCAAAGGATACCGAAGACGGAACATCCATTGGAGATTCCATTGCCCTGGCAGCTGCCAGGCTTCAGTCCGTAGAGGATCAGAATAGCGGGGATAAGCGGTATACAGTAAAAAGTAAAATTATAATTCTCCTGACAGACGGAAATAATAATGCCGGGAAATATTCTCCTCTGGAAGCAGCTGCGTTTGCAAAAAAATGGGGAATAAAAATCTACGCAATAGGTTTCGCCGGGGACGCATCCTATGTTACCAGCACACTTTTTGGTAACAAGAGAGTCAGTTTGGGTTCGGCAGTAGACAGCGGGGCATTGAAAGAGTTGACCAGTCTTACAGATGGCAAATACTTTGAGGCAAATACATCGGAAGAACTTTCCCAAATTTACGAGGAGATAGATAAACTGGAAAAATCTGAAATTGTTTCGTTTAACTATGTTGAATACAGGGAACTCTTTAATCTGTTTATTCTTCCTGCCTTATTTTTCATAGCCCTGGGAAAAATACTCTCCATGACAATATTAAGGAGGATAAAATAGTGGATCAGTTTATTTTTCTTAAACCTGGGGCACTGTTCCTCCTCTGGATGCCGGTGCTTGTTCTGGCATCAGGTATAGTAGCTATCCTTAAAAGCCGTACTCTTCTTAAAGATCTATTTAAAATTAAAAGACCTTCCAAACTCGGGCAGTTCAATATATCTGTCTTTCTGCTGTTCATATTAGGCTTGACCCTGTTAACCTTTTCTCTGAGCCGTCCATCCTGGGGGAGTAAGGAGAATAAGGTAACAAAAATGGGTCGAGATGTTGTTTTTGTAATTGATGTTTCACGGAGTATGCTTGCAGAGGATATAGCACCAAATCGTCTGGAACGAGCCAAAATTGCAATTCTGGATACCCTCAGAGTGTTGGATGGAGACAGAGTTGCTCTTGTTGCATTTGCAGGAAATTCAGTTATTAAATCTCCCCTGACCCTGGATTACAATTTTTTCAGAGAGGCTGTATACAATTTATCTCCCGATTCTGTTGCAAGGGGAGGAAGTATGATAGGGGATGCCCTTCGTAAAACGATAGATGGAGTATTTCAGAATGGAGATGACGGTTACAAAGATATTATTTTAATTACTGATGGTGAAGATCAGGAAAGCTATCCGATAAAAGCTGCAGAAACACTTTCCAAAGAAAATATCAGGCTCATTGCAATAGGTCTTGGAGATGAAAATATTGGGAAAAGAATTCCAATAACCAACAGCCAGGGACAAAAAGTATTCCTTAGCTATAACAATCAGGAAATATGGTCCAGACTTGATGCAGAGACTCTCCGTGAAATGGTTTCGAAAACCCGGGGAGGCAATTATCTGAATGTTTCTACAGGAACTTTTGATCTTGGAGAGATTTACAGAACTCTTATAAAAACCCAGGAGAAAAAATTCCTTGAAGAAGAGACAACTATCCTAAGGGAAGAACGATTTCAGTACTTTATACTCCCGGGTATCATACTGTTAATTGCCTCCCTGATACTGGAGCAGATCCAATTTGGAGGACGGAAGAAAAAATGAAAATATTTTTTTATCAATTCTTATTTTATTAACAATATTTCCTCTTATGTCGCAGGGAAGATCAGAATTGACCAAAAAACAACTCGCCCAGGGGATAGAGGCGTATAATTCAGAAAATCTGCAGGATGCAGTAGATTTATTTTCCAGGGCATCAGGTTCAAAGGATAAATTTACTGCAGCTGCTGCATTCTATAATCACGGAACAGCTCTGCTTAAAATATCAGAAAAAGTCGAGGACAAAGATAAGCTGCTGCAAATGCTGAAATCTGCCTATCAGTCTGTAAAGCGAGCATACCAACTCGATGCCCTCTCCAAAGAAGAAAGCATTATGGCTCAGAGAAATATGCAGTTAATCAGAGAAAAAATTGCCCAAATGGAAGATCAAAAAAAACAGGATGAAGAAAATAAGGACAAAGAGCAGGAAAACCGGAACAAAAATGAATCCAGTGATGAACAGCAACAGCAACAGCAACAGCAACAGCAACAGCAACAGACTGAATCAAATTCGGATACAGATAACAATAGCCACAATAGCAATATAGATAAAAATACAGATAGAGATTCAAATAAAGCTGAAGCAGATTCTGCAGCAGGAGTGGAAAAGGACAACGAGGTGGAAAATATTTTAGATGAAGAATCCAGAAATAAGCAAATAAGAGATATGCTGGAATCCAAAGGAGGAATCAGTGATGTTGAAAAAGACTGGTAAGCTGAATACGATTCCCTGGTTAATATTTCTGGGTGTCATTTTTTTATTTTTTCCATCCATGGTTTACTCTCAGAACATTTCTTTGACCTCAGAACTGGGGAATAGCAGGATATGGCTTGGAGACTCCATAAGATTTACAATACTACTCCAGGGCAGTGAAGAGGCTTTCGAACCAAAACTTCTTATACCTGGAGTCAGAATAGAGAATTTAGGAGGTTCCGGAAAGAGTAGTGAATCTATAATGACAATAAATGGCAAGGTTACCAGAAATATTACCCTTTCATATATTTATTCCTTCAGGCTAACACCCGAAAAAGTGGGTACAGTTACCATCCCGCCAATAGAACTTGAAATAGAAGGAAAAACTTATAGAACAAATGAACTCTCTTTTGAAGTGGCCTTACCCGAACTTTCAGAGGATTATCACCTACTGATCAGTCCAGATATTAAAACTGGCTACATTAGTGAAGAGATCGAACTTAATCTCTCTTTCCTGTTTAATTCCAGCATCAGAGAGCTCGATATTAGTATTCCCGAACTTGAAAAGTTTACCTATAAGCAGGCAGAAACCCTGTCGGGGAATGAACAATACAGGATAAGTATAAATGGTAAACCGTTTACTTTCTACAGATCTGACCAGTCCTATAACGGAACCGAATATGCAGGAATAGCCACTAAACTTCTGATAAAATCCAATGCTCCAGGTGAGAAAGATTTTTCCGGATCTATTGCTGTTTTTGATGCAGTCACAGGATCTGAGAGAGTCAGGGATTTCTTTGGGGGCGTGCAGGAACAGGCCGTATATTCGAAGATTGCAGTACCAGCAGAACCGGTTAAACTTAAAATTAAACCATTCCCTGAAAAAAATAAACCACTGAGTTTTACCGGATTATCAGGGGATATAAGTGCAGAAGTCTCTGCAGAACCAAGGGAAGTCCACATTGGTGATCCTATTACTTTAAAAATCAGACTAAAAGGTCTTAACAATCCTGAAAGTAAACTTCCTTCGTTAAAAAGTTTACTTGGAGATAATTTTGACATCCCGGATACGAGGTCATACGATGACATAAAGGAAGATACCAGAGAAATAACCCAGACAATAAGGGTAAGATCAACTGAAACAAAGGAAATTCCAGCTCTTGTATTCTCCTACTTTGATACCAATTCGGGAAAATACAAAGAAATTGCTACAACTCCAATTCCTCTCAAAATAGAGGAAACAACTATAGTGACAAGCCAGGATCTGGAAGGAGGAAAAAGTGAAGAGAGCATATCTTCAGATAAAAATCTTATTGGAAAAACCAGAAATGGTTTCTTTTATAATTATACCGGCAATAAGGTACTGGAAAGAAAGGCTCCCCTGTTTTCCTCACTAATCAATTCTCCTGCCATCCGGTTTCTTATACTTTCTCCTCCTGTAATTTATCTTATTTTTATTCTGATAACATCTCTTCTGCCTAAACTGAGGCATAGAATTATCAACAACAGGGACAGAAAAGCCGCCTATAGATCACTGGTAAGAAAAATCAAATTTATACGCGAGAAAGATCCAAAAGAATTCCTTAGACTGAGTAACAGGGAAATAGATAATTTTATTAAAAAATACAGTATTGACTGTTCCAATTCAAACCTTTCCCTAAAACTTAAACATCTGAAGAACTGTCTCTATGGAAATAATTCTGAACTCCCCGAAAACAGCAGGGAGATGATAGATGATCTTCTGAAATTATTTAAAGAGGTAAAACTGGTATGAAAAAAATTATGATTCTACTTTTATCTCTCTGTCTATCCATTTTTTCAGTCATAGCTCAGGAAACCGGAGGAGTAGATTCTGTATTGGAAATTGCTGAAAATGCATTTCGAAACGGAAATGACAATCTCGCAGTTTCTCCTGCTTTGGCAAAAAAGGAATATGAAAAAGCAGCTTTCTACTACAACAGTTTAATAGAACAGGGAATACAAAACGGCCGGATCTACTACAACACTGGAAATGCATATTACAGATCAGGACAAACAGGAAAGGCAATACTGATGTACCGGAGAGCCCTCCTTTTCTCCCCTTCAGACCCTCAAATTAAGTACAATCTGACCCAGGCAAGAAAATTACAGAAAAATGAACTTTTCTACACCCGTGGTAATGATCTTATACGAATTCTACTTTTCCCCCATAACAATATTCCAATAGCGTGGAAACTCCTGAGTTTTATTGCAATTAATATCGGGTTCTGGGGTTATCTTATTTTTCTTAGATTTAACAGGCTTACCCGTACTCCCCTGTTTATTTCTGGTTTCATCCTGCTTCTCCTTATCTCTTCACTTATCTTTGATCTTCGGGAAGCATCATTTCAGCATGGTGTAATAACAGCAGCCGAATCTGTCGGAAGGATGGGAGACAGCATTAATTTTGAATCCAGCTTTGATACTCCCCTGTTTCAGGGTCTTGAATTCAAGGTAAAAGAGAAGCGGGCAGGGTGGATTTTAGCTCAGCTTAATAATGGTGATATTACATGGATTGAAGAGAAGGACTGCGAAATAGTAGAAGACCTGTAGAGGTGCTTAAAAGCACCTCTACAGTAAAAACATCAGTCGTAGATCAACCCTGCAATATCAGCATCATCCATGTTATTTTTGTCATAGAATTTTGCTCCGGTATCTACATCAGCTACACTTTCGCCCTTGTAGGCTTTATATGCAAGCTCAACAGCAAGATAACCAATCATGTATGGATCCTGAGTAATTGAACCAAGGAAGTACTGGT
>JAJRQE010000064.1 GCA_024280415.1 Spirochaetota bacterium
GCGTATGCCTCCTGAGTTCTCGGGCTCATACCACTTAGTTCTAACTTGTCGGTAAATTGTTTATACCAGTTTTCTGATTTTTCCATTCTAATCTCCTTAGGTTGCATAGGCGAGCAGGAAGCTTGCTTCCGACCAGCCTTTTAGATTGTTTGGTTGATATTTTAACCGATAGAGATTAGAGTGGATTTTATACTGTTTAAGATTTAGTCTTATTAGGTTAGATGCCGCCCGCAGGGCTTACTTGAATAAAAGAATGAAACAACAAACTTCCCTGGAGAAGAGTCGAAGGGCTAGTGATCTGAAAACAGGACTTCTATTCCTTCCTCCTACACTATTGATTTTCGCGGTATTTAAGTACTATGTACTTGGATATAATCTCTATTTAAGTCTTACTTCATGGAACTTCTTTTCTCCGGTTAAGAGATTTATCGGGCTGAAGAACTTTAAAATTATTCTAAGTGGAACAGTCTTCTGGAAAGTTCTCTGGAACACTCTGTACTACACACTGGGTACTACTATAATTTCCACTATTCTGGGTTTTGTTTTTGCAGTACTTCTTTTTACCCGGAGGACGGTTGCCGGAAGCATATTCAAGACGATTTTTTTATTCCCAATATTACGACTACTTCAGCAATGGCCTTACTATGGGTATGGATCTTTGATCCTGTTTTCGGATTGTCCGGACAGCTGTTTACCATATTTGGAGGGGAAAGCCCCCGATGGCTGCTGAATCCGGATCTTGCAATGCTGGTTGTTATATCGCTCAGCGTTTGGCGGAGTGCCGGATACGTAATGCTGATTTTTATCAGCGGACTTACCAGTATTCCTGCCGAACTGTATGAAGCAGCCAAAGTAGATGGTGCATCCAGGTTTCAGCAGTTGAAGAATATCACAATCCCCCTGCTGTCTCCTACAACACTCTTTTTGATGATGACTTCAGTCATTTCTGCCATGCAGGTTTTTGATGTTGTTGCGGTTATGACCGGTGGCGGACCTTTTTGCTCTACAACTGTCCTGAACCTGTATATATATCAAAAGGCTTTCGGGGAGTCAAAAGCAGGTTACTCGGCAGCTCTTTCTGTTATTCTGTTTTTGTTAATTCTTTCTTTAACACTTTTGCAGAAACAATTTGCTAAAAGGTGGGTAAAGTATGACTAATTTAACCTCGAATCGATTACTGAAACCAATCAGAAAAGAGAATTTTACAAGAACTATCATTGAAGTGTTTCTTTTTATGTTTGGTCTGATCATGATTGTACCGTTTCTCTGGATGATTATAACGAGCCTGCAGCCTGACGTAAAAGCAGTACTGCGAAGGCCTATCGAATTGCCCTGGCCTCCTGCTTTTTCAAACTATCTTAGAGCATGGAGTTCGGCTCCCTTTGGGATTTACACCTTTAACAGTATTTTTATCGCAGTATCTGTAACAATTCTGCAGCTGGTGAATGCTTCCCTTGCCGGTTACGCTTTTTCCAAACTGCGGTTCCCAGGGCGTGATTTCCTCTTTGTGCTGACACTAACGGTTATGATGATTCCCGTTCACGTGGCAATAGTTCCCTTGTACTCACTCCTTGCAAAGCTCCATTGGCTGGACAGCTACCCTGGACTGATTATCCCCTTTGCATCGGATGCCTTTGGAATATTTCTGATTCGTCAGTATTTCATGTCCGTACCGGATGATTATATTGACGCCGGGAAAATGGAAGGTGCTGGACACCTTAGAATCCTGTTCCAAATAATGATGCCTTTGGCGAAACCCTCATTAGTGGCTTTTGCAATTATGGCATTTAAATGGCGCTGGAACGACTATTTCTGGGTTCTTATTATGACAAGCAGGGATATCATGCGAACCCTTCCGGTTGGGCTTGTAATGATGAAAGCCGGACCAGAAGGAGGAACAAACTGGCACATCGTTATGGCAGCGACACTCCTGGTGATGGTCCCTGTAATAATGCTCTACGCCTTTATGCAGAAATATTTTACTAATGACTTTAACAGGGGAGGTTTGAAGGGCTGAGACGTCTCCCCTTCGAAAATTTCCTGATAAGAAAAATATATGTTTATAAATTTTTAGGCTGGTCGCCAACAAGTTGGCCTGGTCGGAACTTCGTTCCTGCTCAGCTATGCAACCTTGGATGATCGCCTATGAAACCAAAGGAGAATAGGATGAAGAAAATTACAGTTATTTTAGTAGTTCTGATTATGGCAATGGTGCCATTGATGGCTACTGGTCAGAAAGACTCTCTTTCTGATGGCCCTGTAGAGATTGAGCTTTGGAGTCTGTTAAAAGAGGCCAAGGCAGAAGTTCTCGATGATCAGACAGCGAGGTTTAATGAAAGCCAGAATGATGTAGTGGTTACAGTGATCCACCAGGGAGGGTATAACCCCCTCAACGAAAAGATCACTGCTGCCGCCAGCGCGGGGAATCTTCCGGCTATTATTATGACGGATTATTTAAATGTTGCTTTTTATGCTCAGCAGGGAATTTTGAGTCCTCTGAATGATTTGATTCCACAGGAAGTACTGAAAGATTATTTTCCCGGCTTGTTGACAGACCTTACTGTTGATGGAGAACTCTATGGAATCCCCTACAGTCGAAGTACGCAAGGTTTATATGTAAACAAGGATCTTCTGGCTAAAGCCGGGATTGATGCACCTCCGACGACCTGAAAAGAGTACCGGGAACAGGCTTTAAAGGTTAAGAAACTGGGCAATGACTACTACTATGGTACAGGTTTTTTTCACCAATTTTACTTTGATGCTATTGCGTACAGCTGGGGTAGCAGTCTTACTTCTGATGAAGGAACGATTACTTTTAATAACAAAGAAGTTGTTGATATGATGACCTTCTTTCAGGAAATGGTTGGAGAGGGTCTGTTGGTTACTCCTCCAAAGACAATGGGATCATTTGAGGAAATGAACGGCGCTTATATTGAGGGAAAGGTAGCGACAGTTCTTGAATCCAGGTTTTATGGTCAGTGTAAACCAATTGAAGTATGCTCGCCCGGCTTCGGGTTATTCGAAGAATGTCAGGAGTGTATGGTATCGAATGACAACTGGTGCATTGGCACGAATCCTTATAAATAACGAGGATGTTCAGACTGTTCTTGATGAAACCGCTGCAGAGTTCCAGCAGGAAATTGACGTATTGATTGAGCTGGGAGAATATATAAAATAGAGAAGGCTTATGCCTGACTTTGGACCGACCTGTCTGTCTGTGATGGTCGGTCCGATATTTTATTAGAAAAGAGAAGATATGAAGAAGCATATTACTACCAAAAATTTCCTGATAATGTCTAAAGGTGAAAACACGGTTAGGAAACAGTCTGTTTTCTTGACTGTTGAAATACCTGAAGATGTCTCCCTTATTAGCATAGAACTGGATTTTTCCAGTAATTGTGAAACTCAAATTCCAGTTGCTGTATTCGAACCGGATAATACTCTTAGAGGTATTGGAATTCATGAGTTTTCCACAGGATCAACCACACAGGAGCTCTGGATGGCTTTGAACAGCGCAGGCAAAGGGGCTGTGTCTGGTCCCTTACCCTCCGGAACCTGGAAATTATTAGTATATGGACGACATCTCTTTGAGGATCTCTCCTGCAGTGTTTCTGTTTATGTTGAAAAGAATGTATCCCAGGTGGTTAAAACACATCCCAAAATTGAACCTGATCTGCCTCTTAACGGGGATAAAGGGTGGTACTGTGGTGAGCTGCATATGCATTCCAGTGAGAGTACAGGACGTACCGATGTTGAAACACTTATTAGGGTGGCATCCCGGGAGAATCTTGATTTTATTGCAGTAACTGATCATTTCAGCATCGGACACTGGGAAAAGATTGACAGGCTTCCTCGTGACAGACGTCCTCTTATTATCCATAGTTGTGAGCTTTCCGGGGAGCGGGGGCATGCAAATCTACATGGGATTTCCGAATGGATATCTCCATTTGTTGATCTTGATAAGGAAACATCCGTTGCTCTTGGGTTGGAAAACTATGATATGAATGCTGCTGCAGACCTGGTACATGAGCAGGGTGGTTTATTCTGCGTCAATCATCCCCTTAGCGGTAAGGCTGCATGGCGATACGATAATTTCTCCTGGGAGAAAGCCGATCTGATAGAAGTGATTGGACTCCCTGATGGTCCAAACAGTTTTCTTTATCCTGTTTTATGGGACCGTTTGCTCTGTGATGGCCGTCGGATTACCGGGGTTGGCAGTTCTGATTCTCATGATCCGCTCAGCGATGGACCATGGAAGCTGGGAATGATTAGAAATTGGGTTTGGGCAGAGAATCTGAGTGAGCAGGCCGTTCTAGCTTGTACACCGCCCGAACATGATTCCAAAGAATAGCAAACTTGACAGATTAACTTACCAATAAAAGACAGATAGAAATTCCAGAAACAAGACGATAAAAAAGGGAATACTCTCTACCACATCAATGGTTTTAAAAGAGAGTA
>JAJRQE010000065.1 GCA_024280415.1 Spirochaetota bacterium
ATTTATTTCTATTATAAACTAAAAGAGATTGTAGTTTGTATCCGGCAAAAACAGCTAAAGCCTCTAATGTAAAATCTTCCTTACTGCCATGTTTTTCATTTAAATACTGATATATTTTTTTATAACCGTCTTTGGCCATTATCAAACTCCATGAACAATATAATTTAAGCTGATATATTTATATCAGGCAGATTCCGCCATGCAATCAAATAACCGATTGGATATCCGGAATACAATGAATCTATAAAATCCCGAATTTTTATTGCAGACCATACAAATGGTCGCCAGATTTCGGGTATAGCAATCTCTCCGGGATTTATCCATGTGGGTAATGTTTGTATTGGATGCTGATTTGTTAAGATTCATCTTTTTCGCCTTTTTTATGCTCTATGATCTTTTTAATTTCCCGGTCAAAATCTGATTCAATTTTTTGAATTTTATTAAATTCGTCGTACTCAGTATATGCTTTTTGTTCTGCACTTTTATACGAAACCGTTCCTTTCCCTTCGAGAACTTTGTATTCATTGAATTCCAGAAATTTATTTACAGAATTTGCCAACGATTCCATTGTTAAAGTTGTTCTGTTTTCAATTAATCGCTCAATATAATCAAAATAACCGGAAATTGCCCGTTCAAGTTTTTTTATTTCAGCTTCTTTCAGATAGTTTTTAGCAATAACTGTATCGGATTTAATAATTCGTCCTGATGGTGAATTCTTCCATGTCTGTATTCCCATAAAGGGTTTATTCCAGTCAGCTTTTGAATGAACTATCTCTGCTGCGGTCTGGCCGGTTATAGCATAATGGAATTTATTTTGTACCATAGCATAAAATGATTTAGTAATGTCGGATTTTGGATCATAATCAATGGTACATTCGGCAAAAATATCAGTAATCTGCTGATATATACGCCTTTCACTGGTACGGATTGAACGCACTCTTTCGAGTAATTCTTTGAAATAATCCTGTCCAAAGAATCTGCCGTTTTTAAGCCGTTCATCATCCATGGCAAAACCTTTTATAATATAATCTTTTAAGATTTTTGTTGCCCATATTCTAAATTGAGTAGCCTGTCGGGAGTTCACCCTATAGCCTACTGAAATAATTGCATCAAGATTATAAAATTTAGTTTTATAGTTTTTCCCATCAGAGGCAGTATGTTCCAAAATGGAACTAACTGAATTTTCCTCCAGTTCTCCGCTTTCAAAAATATTTTTAAGATGTTTAGTAATTGCTGGTCTTTTTACTCCGAAAAGTACTGCAATTTTGTCCTGATTCAGCCAGACAGTTTCTTTATGAACAAATATTTCAACTTTTACATGACCGTCTGGTGTGGTATACATAATAAATTCTGTGAGTTCATCTTTAACGGACAATAATTTTTTTTCTTTCTTTCGTGTATTTTTTTGTTTTTCATGGCTCATAAGGATATCACCGATACAGTATAGGCAAACCGAAAGTTATGCTTATTCATAACTACAGCATAAGCTTTCAGGTATTTTTCTACCATTTTAAGCTTTTCTTCTGTCCAGCTACCTCCAAATTCATGTTTCTCAGTCATTTGGATACTTCTCCTTCCACAATTTTGATTTTTTCGGAGTTGATCCCATAGTGAGCGATTTCTTCTCTAACTTCTTCAATTTGTCGGATAAAAGCTTCCTTGCTGGGAAGGTAAAGCTGATATTTTGAGGCATATATATTACTGTCATGAGGGAGAGTCAGTTCTACTATGATATCACTTTTTTCTTTGCACAGAACGATACCGATGGTAGGTGTTTCATCATCTGTTTTTACATAGCGGTCAAAGTAATTTACATACATCTGCATTTGGCCTAAATCCTGATGTGTTAGTTTTTTAATTTTCAAATCTATCAGAACGTAGCAACGCAGTAACCTATTATAAAAAACCAGATCTACATAAAAATGGGATTCATCAAAACTGAAACGTTTCTGGCGGGCTTCGAAAAGAAAACCTTTTCCCAGTTCCAGTAGAAAATGTTCAAGTTTGTTGATTATTGCTGTTTCCAACTGATTCTCTGAGTAAGAGCTTTCTTCTTTCAGTTCAAGGAATTCCAATATATAGGGGTCTTTAATCACATCTTGAGGTTTATTAAGTATCTGCCCTTTTTGGGAAAGCTCTTTTACTTTTTTCTTGTCGTTACTGATTGATAATCGTTCGAACAAAGAGGAATTAACCTGGCGTCTTAATTCCCGAAGAGACCAACTATTGTTAATGGCTTCTATTTCATAAAATTTTCTTTCTTCAGTGTTGTCAATTCCACATAAAAGGACATAATGGGACCATCCCAGAACCAATTGATTGTAGGTTTCTTCGGGAATCATGTGAAGAAAAGATATATTCAGAGATTTCCGAGACAGTGTCTCGGAAATTGAAAACATTTCAGGCAAAGTCAGATAAAATTTTCTCATTAGTCCCAGATTATCTTCTGAAAAACCTCTTCCAATTTTTTGAGAGAGCTTTAGTGAAAGGTTTTTTAGAATACTTTTTCCATATTTTGCTCTGTCGTCACCTTTCTGTTCATACTCGACAATGTAGAGTCCAAAAAGCCAGTTTCTAAGAACCAAGGAGCGATTGATTGTACTAATTGTGCGGGAATAAAAATGATTATGGGTCTTTCCCAACAGGTCGATGAGTTGCTGATACTTCATTTTTATTCTCCTCCTCTGCGATTTTCATTTATTAAGCACTACATAATGAAGTACTTGAAACAGGCATCTCATCCCATTTCCTACCTTCCGGTAATCGTACTAATTGTTCCCAGTTTTCATTTTCTGCTTCGGGACTGGAAAAATTTATCCATAGTTCCCTCATTAAAAAGACTTTAATTACAAAGGATAAAGAGGTACGTAGAAGGAGACTGATACCCAATTCATCTTTCTGTTTCATATTTCACCTATAACCGCCAGTAATAATTACTTATCTTTTTAGCCATAAGCTTTCTACGTTCCATGAGAAATTCCTCATAATGTTTAATCATCTTATTTTCCATTCCACTGGGTATACAGTGCATATTAAAGTTTTCCTGCATTTCGTCTGTTTCAGTTATTGCGCCGAAAGCAGCGGATCCATTATTGCAATGTTCAAGTAATTTGGTAAAATATTCGGAGGGTGATTTATCACCAATTGCAATATTAATCTCACTCTGCATCATGACATAATTTGCAATTTGGTTATATTTTCCTCTTTGCAGTCCATTTCCTTTTAGATAGTTCTTTGGGAATAGGTGATGTACATCTCCTCTGTGTGTAATCAAATCACGAACAGTTATATCACGAGATAAAAAGCCTTTATCATTGAAATATACTTGTGCTGCTAAAAACACCTTGAAATTTGGACTACTTGCAACAGAGGTATTCATTTGCTGAGGTAAACCGGCTTCCCAAAAGGCAACAGATAATTCAGCAGATTCAATTTCTGCAATATATTTTGAAAATCCTTCTTCCTTAATTCGTTTTATATCATAGTCAAAGGAGGATTCCGGTGATCCGGAATATCTTCCCGTAAGGATAGACATTACAAACCATTTACGAACATTTGACTCGATTGTACTGGAATCAACATTTTCTGCTCGCAGAATTAAATAAACGATGTATGCAAAATTAATAGCATTTTGTGATCTAATCATTGTTGATTCGATAAATCCAGCAGACCGTAAAATCATAATAAAACGTTTAAAGTCTGTTTCATTCATGAAATTCAAAATACCTTTTTCTAGTCTTCTGAATGATTGTTCAGCTATTATTTCTTCATAATCTCTTGTTTCAAAGTTTCTACCTGACAGCAATGCAACCAGATCCTGCAAACGTCCTCTTTTAAATTCTGATGTAAATGCAACTCGTAACATATCTGTGTAGGATGGATCATAGAGATCATCATTCTCATTTTCAACCAGGCCATTTTTTGAAAGTACTCAGTAGCTGCAAATTCTTTGTCCAGGTCGGCCAGTTGTTGGTAAAATTCAGGAGCTACAGCCAGATGACAAAAATAGGCAATACATTTTCGTAACCTATTACCTCCATATCCTTCGTTTGCGGCAATCTTTGACATTGCAAAATCTGCCTGACTAAGAACTACTCCCTGTGAATTTATTCGTATAAATATTTCTGTGACTGTTTCAATGTCTAAATCTGAATTTAATTCTATAAGTCCAATGTGGTTATTAACTATACCTCGCAATAGTTCAATGCTGTTATAAATGCTATCCTGGTCATCTTCTTCATTCTTCTGACAATACTCACCAACAAGTTGAAGTACCTTTACCTCAGGAGAAAGGATCTTTGATATGTCAGCAATCCATGTTCTATCTCTTTCTATCGCAGGGTTTGACACCTCGAATTTACGATCTTTGGGATGAAAAGCTATTTTAATTTTGACTCGTTTATAGTCTTTGTTCACTACCCAATATCCAAGCAAAGCTGCCATCAATGCCGTAACTCGTTGTTGACCGTCAATCAATATTCTTTTACCGTCTGATTTTGTACCATCCTTCAATTTGGCTGACGGATTTCGCCATGCAATCAGATAGCCGATAGGATATCCGGCATACAGTGAATCTATAAGATCCCGAACTTTTGTTGCAGACCATACAAATGGTCGTTGAATTTCAGGTATAGCAATCTCTCCTGAATTTATCCATGTCAGCAATGTTTGAATTGGATGTTGATTAACGGAATAACGTTGTATTGACATTTAAG
>JAJRQE010000066.1 GCA_024280415.1 Spirochaetota bacterium
GGGTTTTGCTGTAGTTGCAGATGAAATAAGAAAACTGGCAGAGACCTCGGCTGTGAATGCCAAGGGGATAGGGAAAGAGCTTAATGAAATAGTTAATAAAATAGTATCTGCAGCAGGTGCGAGTAAAGAAACAGGAACAGCCTTTGATAAGATCCTGGAAGAAGTAATAACTGTTTCCCAGGCTCTGGCTGAGATAGATTCATCAACCCTTGAATTATCAAAGGGGGGTGAGCAGATACTGGAGGCTATGCAGCTACTGAATAATATAACTGTGGAGGTTCAGGGAGGGTCCGGGAAGATGTCATCAGGGACAGCATTAATAGTAAAATCGATGCAGATGCTGACCAGGGTTTCTTCAGAGGCTCTTGGTTCTATGGAGGAGATAAGCTCTGGAACGGAAGAGATATCAACTACTCTGACTGAACTTACAAATCTGACGAATACTCTGGATGAAGCTTCTGATGCCCTTGAAGCAGAGGTTGATAAGTTTAAGGTTGATTAGATAATAAACCTGCTCTCTCTTTTAATAGCATATGGGCTTCTTCCGGATCGGAAATATCCTTAAGAAGATGTTCTGTTTTACAGTCTATTAAATCTACCCTGATTTCCAGGGTATAGCTGATATTATTTGCTTGAAATATGAGTTCTGCAGGTTTACTGACAATTCCCCCTGTCACTTTCTTAATATTTAAGCGGGTTATTAATAGTGCGGAAGCCTTGCCTATTATTTTATCGTAAAGTTCAAGGCTTTCAGTACTAAATGGGCAGGTATTAAGAAAATTTTCAAGATCAAACAGCGGATATAACCATTTCCCATTGCTGGTAAAAATAGGTTTGCTGTTGAATTTTAGTTCGAGGGAATAATTTGTCATTTTTACCTCCGGATTGTTTCTATTTTATCATTAATAAATGAAGTGGTTAATTGTTCAGGTATGTTTCTTCCGGATATTATGCTACATTATAAGGGGAGGGTGCAATGAAATATCTGATGATATCATTAAGTTTACTGATGATTTTCGAGTTAAACTCCTGCCAATCCTATGATATATCGGATGATGCCACTGGAACTCCTTCAGAGAATGTTATAAGTCCCGTTAGGGATATCCCAAATAATGGACAGGAAGGTTTACGAGTAGATGGTGGTGCAGCTGAACTGGAAAATGTAGCTGTAGAAAAGGAATCTCCTGTAGTTAAAGTTGAATCAGATTCTGCCTCCCCGCCTCCTTTATCGGATTTGGAAATTGAAAAAATTATTTTAGAGACTACTCCCGATTCCTTTGCTCCTGTTTTGACAGATAATGGCAGAATTATGATAATATACAGAGATCTTGATCAGAATGGATACAGAGATGCTTTTTTTCTTGTGGTGAAAAATAGAGAAAACCTGGATTCTGAATTTGATTCACTTTCCGATGTTTCGATTTTGTTAAAAAATGACAGTGAGCCAGTTGATTTTTTCCTCTCTGTATACCTGCAGCTCCAGGGAGGAATGGTTTCTATGTTTAGAATCCCTGTGGGATCGAGTGTTGTCCTTAGTGACTTTAGTGTTGTTACAATAGAGGAGGATGCAGAGCTCCCTCTGGGTATTAATATATCTTTCCAGACAGTTAAGGGTACTGACAGGGAGTGGATTATTTTCTCCAGTTATAATAAATTTTCACTTTTTTCAATGACTGAAAATATTTCTGAATATAGCTATTCCTATGATATTGACGGGGATAAAATTATAGATATTGTTGATTGGGAAGACGGCCTGGAAGAGGGGACTGGATATGAAACCTATTTAACCTGGTACAAGTGGAATGGCAGAGAATACAGGGAATATTTAAGTACAAATATAGTAAGGAATCTAAATGGATTTCTCGAACAGGCAAGGCTTTATCTTTCTTTTGATCAACTGGAACAGTTTTTTATCCATTCGCTGAGTACTGATGATTATTCTAAATTTAAGGAATCCGGAGCTAATTACTCTGAATGGCTGGATCTTGTTTTTCGTCCGGTACCAGGGAGTGGCTCTGATCAAAACGAGTTTTTAAATTGTGATAAACTTAGATCTGTGGTATTCCCCCAAATTTTTGAAAATCCTTTTGTCCCCGGAAATATTTCTCCTCATATATGTAATATAAATGTAAGGTTTGAATGTGACGATGGCTATAGTTTTATAAGAACTGCAAGAATACAAATGAATAGAAATCCTTTTCATAAACCCCAGTTTTCATTTTATCTGGAGTAATTGGAGAGTTCTCGGTATTTCCTTAATTTAATTACACTTTCTGTTTGATTCTTTTGTTAAATCGGGTAATAATGTTACATAATGTTAGGGGAAGTCAGATGAAAAAAGTACTAATAATTGGAGATTCTTCACTTTTTAGAAATTATCTCGGGGACAAACTAAGTCAGTATGGTATAGAAGTTTCTATTGGTTTGAATGGGTTTGACGGATTTTTAAAGATGCGTAGGGAGGTTCCTGATCTCATTATAATGGACTATATGCTGTCCAGGAAAAGCAGTATGGAAGTTCTCAGTGACAAGAAGGAAAATAAAAATACAGCTCCTATTCCGGTTATTATGATTGCTACTAAAGTTGATCAGAGAAACGTTGTTGAGATGGCCAGTGCGAATGTGAAAAAGATATTATCCAAACCGATAAATATGGATGGATTGCTTAAAACTGTTTCTGAATTTATCGGTATAGAGATTAAGGTTGATGATACACCATGTATAATTGAATCACATTTTAATGAAGAGATGCTTTTTATAGAAATTGCCCAGGGACTAAATGCTGAAAAGGTTGAATTGTTGAAATTTAAGCTTACTGAGCTGCTTCATCTTTACGATGTAAAGAGTCCCAGGATTCTCCTGATGATGACAAACATAGATTTCCCGGAGAATGCAAGGCCGAAACTAAGAAGACTTCTGGAAATTATTCAGGAAAGTGCCCAGGCTGATACCAGAATGATACAGATACTGACAAGTATAAGTAAAATTATAAGTTACCTTCCTTTAACAGATTTTTCTGATATTCCTGTAGCAGATAATCTTCCTGAAGCAATGGATAACCTGCTTGGAATTAAACCTGATGAGTTTGCACATGACGGAGTTGTTCATGATAAGCTTCTTACTGCCAGCAGTCAGAAAAAAGAGGGTGTTGAAACAGTAAACATGGGACATGAACAGGAGAATAGGAAGGAGGCATCTGCAGACTCTATTTTTCAGAGTAAGGCTGTTGTTGCTATTGTAGATGATGATCTGGTTATAAGGGAGCTGATAAAGACAGTTTTTTCTGAGACAGCATGGGATCTCCGTACATTTCAAAATGGCAAGGAGTTTCTGGTAGCAGAAAAGTCTATCCAGTTTGATTTAATTTTTCTTGATTTAATGATGCCTGAGGTGACAGGGTTCCAGGTACTGGAGTATTTAAAAAAGGAAAAAAAACAATTACCGATTGTTGTTCTTTCAGCACTTTCCCAGAAGGAGACTATTAGCAAGGCGATAGGTCTGGGAATAAAAAGTTATATGATTAAACCTCTAAATCCTGCAGGACTTCAGAAAAAGTCTGTTGAAATATTAAGCAGTACCTTCTAGAGCCTGTTATGAGTGTGAATGCATTGTTTCGAAATATTATTATTGAGTCTCCGGTGGGTGTTGTCATCCTTGGAAGAAATGGAGAGATTCGCTTCGGGAATAAAATTTTCAAATCCCTTATTCCTCATGTTGCGGAATTGACTGGGTATGATTTTAAACAGATAATTCATGTTGCAGATCGTGAAAGATATGTGGAAGACTTTGGGAAATTGATTTCGGGAGATATACAGTCTTTTTCTCAGGATTATAGATATGAAAACTACAATGGTAAAAATGAGTGGCTCAGGTTCAGGGTTTCTTCTGTTCAGGCAGATTCCAATGCGAACTGGTATGTTGCTGCATTTATTGAGGATATAACTTTACAGAGAGAGTATGAGCGAAGATTAAAAGAAGAAAAAGGGAAGGCTGAACGCTCTTCTCAAATAAAATCTGATTTTCTTGCAAATATGAGTCATGAAATTCGTACACCTATTCATACAATTATTGGTATGTCGGAACTTATGGCAGATACCAGTCTCGATAGTGAGCAGCAGGAATATTCCCAGCAGATAGAGTATTCTGCCGATATTCTTTTGGGCTTAATAAATGATATTCTTGATTTTTCTAAAATTGAGGCAGGGAAACTAAGTCTGGAGGAGATAGATTTTAATCTGCATAAAATAGCAGAGAATGCTGTTGATATGATTGCTTTGGAAGCACATAAAAGAGGTCTTGAAACAGCAATTTTTATTGAAAGCGATGTTCCTGCTTTTCTGAAGAGTGATCCCATTCGTTTACGTCAGATAATTGTCAATTTATTTAATAATGCAGTTAAATTTACTTCAGAGGGCTCTATTCAGGTTAGAATTTCTCTGGTGGATGATTTTGAAGACAGGGTAAAAATAAAAATTAGTGTAATTGATACAGGAATCGGAATTCCTGAATAGAAGAAGAATCGCTTATTCAAGGTTTTTTCCCAGGTAGATTCCTCTACTACAAGAAAATATGGCGGTTCGGGTCTTGGTCTCTCAATATCCAAAAATCTTGTTGAGATGATGGGCGGTGAAATCGGTGTGGAGAGTGAATTTGGAAAGGGTTCAACATTCTGGTTTACTGCAGTCATGGTTAAACAAATCAATGTGGATTCCTCTCTTTGGAGTACTATTCCAAGAATTAATGCAAAAGTCCTTCTGGTTGATGATAATGTAGTAATCAGGGGGTTTCTCAAAAGTTATCTTGAATCAGCAGGTTGTACAGTATTTGAGGTCTCTGATGGAAATACTGCAATAAAATTTCTTAAAGACCGGAGGGGATCTTCCAGTCAGGTTGATTTATGCCTTATTGATCTAATTCTCCCTGGTATGGACGGATGGCAAATTGCAAGTGAGATACATTCAGACAGTACTATTTCTCCTGTAAGACGCATATTACTCAGCCCTACTGGAAAAAGTGCAGATGAGGCTAAAATGAAGCTTCTGAACTGGTTCGATGGTTATCTGCATAAACCAATAAAAAAGGGAGTTTTCTTTAAAGAAATTCGTAAAGTCCTTGGGAATTCTGATGAGATTCTGGATGAAATATCACCTTTAGAAGATCTGGAAGAGCTCGTTGAGGAGATTTTTACTGCAAGTATACTGGTTGCAGAAGATCACAAAGTAAACCAGATTCTCTTTAAAACCATACTTGAAAATATTGGGCATAATGTTGATATTGCTAATAATGGTCTTGAAGCTGTAGAAGCTGTTAAACTAAAATCTTACGATATAATTTTTATGGATGTTCAGATGCCGGAGATGAATGGTTATGAAGCAACTGTTGCAATACGAAAACTTGGTTCAGAGACTCCGATTATTGCAGTAACTGCAAGTGCAATAAAAGGGGAAAGGGAGAAGTGTATCTCTGTAGGGATGGATGATTTTCTTACTAAGCCCTTTAAGAAAAGAGATTTGATTCCTGTCCTGGATATATGGTTAAATAAAGAGAATTCTGCAGATGCTGAACTTTCCCAGGTTGATATTCCCCTCAGTAATACTAATCTGGAAGTATTTGATTTTTCCCAGGCTGTGGAAGTTTTTATGGGAAAAGAGGACATTGTTATTAATCTGCTTTCGGATTTTATAAAAAAAGTTGAAAAACAGATTGAAGAGTTGTATGAGAATTGTGAGAGACATAATTTTGAAGAGTTAAGGCAAATAGCTCATTCAATAAAAGGAGGATCTTCTAATCTATACATTAAAAGACTTTCTCTTTCGGCTAAAGATCTGGAGTCTGCTGCTTTGGAAAAGAATTCCGACTGCCGGAATTTAATTGATACTCTCAGAGATGAATTTAGCAGGTTTTTAGAAGCAAAATCCGGGATTACTCAATAAAATATATATTTTCCCATCCTGATTCACTTAGTATGGATTTGATAAATTTCAGGCCTCGTTCTTTTGCATTTATCAATACACCATCTTCAATGATGCGATCTCTTATTTTATCCTCCACATAAGCTGTAATGGCTTTCCAGTGGATAGGATCAACATTAAAATCAGGATACGGATAGTTGCTGCTGTCCATATCCTCTATGATAAATTTTGTAACTGTTATTTCAGGTACCTGAATAGTAATCTTTTTCCCCTCTATAGTCAGATTATTTCGATTAAGATCCTTTTCCAAATTAAAACCTGCTTCGACCCGGGAAGTTATAACAACAAAATCATAGGTTTTATTTAAGAGATCTATTCCTATGGTTTTACAAAGATCGTACAGTTTTAGTTTTTCTATTTCAACAGAAGTAAGAAACTCATTTGTCGATCTTTTTTTCAATAGATCTTCCCATATAGTATCTTTATCAATAAAATCAAAGGGAAAAACTGATTTGTATATATATTCAACAGTAGAAAACGAACCTGTCTTATTAATTTCTCTAAGAATTGCTTCTGTAGAGGATAGTTTTGTATTTCCTGAAAAGGGAAGAGTAAAATTGAATCTTGTTATGGCAATATAGCTGGCCGGAAGCAGAATAATTAATAATAGTATCAATAGAAGTTTTAGTGTTACGAATTTTTTATTCCTGGATGATTTCTTCAATGTTGTTTTTCCTCCAGCGTATTTCTCCTTTTTTGATACCATAAATCGAAAAAATTCTGCTTACTAATTCCTGTGTGTTGTTCTTTGCTTTTCTGAGTATCTCTCTGCTAAGTGCATCTTTAACAATGTTTTCTTTGCTGTTAACTATTTCATCATAGTAATCCATTCTGGAGACTTTTCCTCCCCACTCTTTTACAAAGAACTGATAAATGCTGGTTTCATCTGCATCTACTAAAAGTATTTCAGGTTCAGGAAGAAAAAGCTGGATTCCGCCACCGGAAATATTTCGAATTTCAACACCTTTGGAAAGATCCACCCCTGCAGTGATTATAAGATCAATAGAAAAGAGTAGTCTCTTATCAAGATGCTTAATTCCCAGAAAACGTGCTTCTTCTCCAATATAGATTACTTCTCTGTAAACATATTCTACAGTTGGAAGCTCAAGAATCCCTTTTATCTGATTTTCAATAACAGTTTTTGAAACAGGAATAATCTGAGAGCAGGAAAGTATTAATAACAACAGAGAAATGATATAGAGACCTTTAAATAAGTTTTTTTGCTTCATATCTTTCCATTGCCCAGAGGGTGTATCTTTTAACCCTCTTCTCCGGATCGTTTTTTAATTCTTCGAGTATGGATAACCCTCTGGGAGAATTAAGTATATCCAGAGCCTTTACTACCATGATACGAATTTCCTCATCGGGATCCTTTGCTGCCATTATAATACCACGATACGCAGCCTTTGTCCCTGTTTTTAATAAAAATTCAGCTGCTCGTTTTCTTATATCAGGGTCTCTGTGTGATAACTGTCTTATCCGCAGATCAACAAGTCCCGAATCTTCCAGAATAGATGTAATATTTTTGTGAGTAGCTTTATCATCTGCAGAGAGGATCTTCTCCAGGTACAGTTGAGTATCTGTCCCCATCAGTCTAAAGGCTTTTATTATTTTATTCCGAATACCGGGAGTTGTTCCATTCATGAATTTAAGAATAGTTTTTATTTCCGCTGTTTTAGTCTTCTGACTTAGCGTTGTTATACATTCTTTTGATAACTCAAGATTTTCTTCCATTTTTAGGAGTATAATAGCGACAGCTTCTTTTGATTCAGATACAGACAAACCTTTAAGAACAGCCAATTTTACCGGCAGACTTTCATTTTTATCAAATAGTGTGTCTTTAAGAACTGTAATTGTTTCCGTACTGGCTATTGACCCCAGAGTTTGTCCTACCTCCATCCTCACTTTCTCAACAGGATCCAATAATAATTTAAAACATAAGGATAAAAATTCTCCTTTATTATAGTCGGTTAAAGCCCATACTGCTGCTATTCGTACATCAGGATTATTGTTTTTTAATGCATGTTTTATCTCCGGGAGGAATTCTCTGCATTCGGATTCAGGAAGTGCTGCTATTAGATGTGCCATAGAAGCTGAATCTCCAAAGGATATAATATTCTGTACCTTATTCCTGAAAGTATCGATGCTGTTGTCAATGAGGACTTGTGAAAATTCTTTTGCCTCATTGAGTGGGAGTATGGAAAGGTTTTCAAGAATATATTGTGTACAGTGGGGCAGGTGTAAAGATCCTAATAGCTTTAGTCCTTCAATTTTAATATTTCTGCTCCATTTTTCATTTTCAGATCTCAAGATATTTATTATTTCGGGAAGAGTAGAAGATGGGGGGAATTTTGCCAGTGCATTTCTTAATGGAATTTTTGGCTGATAATTTTCATCTTTTAGAAAATCCAGTAGTGTTGATGCAAAAATATTCTCATGATTATCAGGTATTTTTTTAGAATCCATTCCTGAAAAGAATTGTCGTATCTTCGCCGGTATATTTCTGCATTTAATAGTTTTAAAGCTTCATCATTACCTCTAAGACATATACATTCAATTGAGTTTGCATAGATTTCTCTAAATGGATTAATGGTTTCTTTTCCTCTGGTAATAGAAAAAGCCTTTTGGATAAGATCTGTAATAGTATTCCGATTTCCGCTTTTTAACAGTATCCGTGATGCAAGGAGAAGTGATCCTGTAGAAACATTATTATTTAAATCGATAAAAGTTGTACAATTAACACCCACTGCTACCATTAATAATTCAAAGGTATCATCAAATCCCTGTGCATAACCTGGATCTGCTAAAAGGAATAATCTTTTTAAAGATCCATTATGTGTAAGGAATCTGGAAGCATAAAGTTCCAGTTCTTTATTTCCGGTTTTCATGAATTCAATTGCAATATTTTCATCCTGCTTGGAATCGGGATCCAGGAGTTCGATGAGATGAAGCTGTTGTGTGATTTCAAGTTCCATGGGTTTAACTGCGTAAAGATCCGCAAGGTCTCTTGTAATTCTTAATCTTGCGGCCTTTCTGACTTCAAAAGAGGGGTCATCAAGAATAAGTGATACCAGAATTTTGTAGAGTTTTTCTCTTTTTGGTGTACTGAATAATTTCACGGCTGTAATCCGAACAGGAATACCTGGATCCTTAAAACTTCCCCAAACTGCTTCTTCAGCATTTTTATTTGTACTGTGTACAAGAATATTGATTGCGAAGTATCTTGATTTCCACTCTGAATCACCCATCATCTCAGTTATTTCACTAAGATTATCATGAAAAAATCTTAGGGCTTTTTCTCCGTCAAAGTTCTCACCATTTCCGGAAATTGCAATTTTTCTAAGAACCATAAATTCACCGCTTTTATCCATCCATTCAGTAAGAAGGTTCTGTAGACTGGATTTCCCCAGAACAGCTTTCATGACATGAAAAAGATTCTTATCAGGAGAGTATTTTAGAACTTTCTGTATTTTTCTGCGTCCTGGCAATTTCTGTATTTTTTTTATCCATATATTATCAAGACCTGTCAGGACAGGGAGATTTATACCGTAACTTATAGAAAGTTTTTCAATGTATGAACTAAATAAAAGAAGCAGCCATTCAGGGTAATTCAATATGTATATCTGTTTACCGATCTTATTCCGTATTTTCCTTTTAAAGGATATATATACGATAAAGGGGATAAGAATTAAAATACTAAAAGAAAGAGCGGAAATTATTATAATAGAATTCATATTAAACTCCTAATGTTTTCGAGGAAAGAAAGTTCATTTTTTTTAAAGTAAAATGGTCTTACTGAGTTTACAATAAGGATATCCTGTATAATGTTTTTCTGCAGGATGGAAATTGCCAGTCCGCTTTCCATTTTACCAGTTAGTAATATATCCCGGAACGGACTATTTTTTTTGGTGTTCAGACAAACAAGTTCACGGGATTCATTTATGAACTGTATAAATTCCGAGTCTGATGATATAATGTCCGGGACTGAAGGATACCCTTTCTTAATAGCTAGTTTAAATATGCTGCCATCCTTGTTCGTTGAATAGAGACAGCAGAGATCCGGGTCTAACGCTGAATTTATACACTCAACAAGAATTTCTGATATTTTGATTCTGCTTTTTGTCTTATGAATCATAGTTCCGGCTTCAAGAATTAGTTTTGTATATTGGGGAGTCATTGTCTGTAAGGTATCCTCTCTGACTGTCAGTTTAAAATTTTCTATAATAAGTTCAGTAGGGATTGAATATTACACCCTAATACGGTAGAATCCCACGCTGAATGGTAACTTGGATGAAATCCGCTTTGAACTCTTTTCTTAAACTGTTCAATAATAACATGAGAATACACAGCCTTCAAGGGAAAATAGAAGGCTATCTATAAATTGCGAGGTATGAGTTTCTATGAACACAGATATTTCTAAAATGAGAAATATTGGTATAAGTGCCCACATTGACTCAGGTAAAACGACTTTGACAGAGCGTATCCTTTTTTATTGTAAGAAGATACATTCTATTCATGAAGTCAGAGGTAAAGATGGAGTCGGCGCAACCATGGACTCAATGGAGCTGGAGAAAGAACGGGGTATTACAATTGCTTCTGCTGCAACCAGTGTTAACTGGAAGGGTTTTGATATAAATATTATTGATACTCCCGGACACGTGGATTTTACAATAGAAGTTGAGAGGGCTCTAAGAGTTCTTGATGGTGCTGTTCTTGTTCTATGTTCAGTAGCAGGAGTGCAGTCTCAATCTATTACTGTTGACAGACAGATGAAACGGTACAATGTTCCAAGAATTGCATTTGTTAACAAATGTGACAGAACCGGAGCAGACCCCTTAAAAGTTAAGGATCAGCTGATAGAGAAACTGGGACATAATGCTGTTATGATTCAGCTTCCTATTGGACTTGAAGATAAACATGAAGGTATCATTGATCTTGTGACGATGAAAGCTGTTTACTTTCGGGGACCCGATGGTGAGGATATCGTAGTTACTGATATTCCATCAGATCTTCTTGCAGAAGCAGAGGAGAAGAGAGAAGAACTTCTAGATGTTGTTTCCATGTTTTCTGATGAACTTATGGAAGCCATGATGGAAGAAAATGTAACTGAGGAAATGATTCATGATGCGATTAGAAAGGGAACTTTGACTCAGGAGCTTACACCGGTCTGCCTCGGATCTGCATATAAGAATAAGGGTGTTCAGTCGCTTCTTGATGCAACAACAAGGTATTTACCCGATCCGACAGAGGTAACTAATATTGCGTTGGATCTTGATAATGACGAGAAAGAGATTATTCTGGAATCCAGTCTTGAAAAGCCGAATGTGGCTTTGGCATTTAAACTTGAGGATGGCCAGTATGGGCAGCTTACATATATCCGTGTATATCAGGGACATATTAAAAAGGGAAGTGAGCTCTACAATACACGCAGTAGAAGGAAGTTTAAGGTTGGACGTCTTATAAAGATGCACTCTGACCATATGGAAGATATAACAGAAGCTGAATGCGGTGATATTGCAGCTCTTTTTGGTGTAGAATGTGCTTCCGGAGATACTTTTGTTCAGACCGGACTTAACTATTCTATGACAAGTATGTTTGTACCCTCCCCTGTCATAAGTCTTGCCATTTCTCCTACGGATAAAAAAGCAGCTGATAATATGGCAAAGGCTCTGAACAGATTTACCAAAGAGGACCCTACATTTAGAACTTTTGTAGATAAGGAGTCCAATCAGACTATAATTCAGGGTATGGGTGAACTTCATCTTGAGGTCTATATTGAGAGAATGAAAAGGGAATATGCTGCTGAAGTTGAAATTGGGCAGCCTCAGGTTGCATACAGAGAAGCAATAAGTAAAGTGGCTGAATTTAACTATACTCACAAGAAACAGTCCGGTGGTTCAGGCCAGTATGGCCGGGTTGCCGGATTTATGGAACCTCTCTCTGAGGGTGAGTATGAGTTTGTTAATAAGATAAAGGGTGGTTCAATTCCTACGGAATATATACCTGCCTGTGATAAAGGATTTAAGTCATCCCTGGAAAAGGGATCTCTTATCGGTTTCCCGATTGTTGGTGTTAAAGTGACAATAAATGATGGACAGTCCCATACAGTCGACTCTTCAGATATGGCTTTTCAGTTGGCAGCAAGGGGCGCTTTTAAAGAAGCTTATCTTAAGGCGAAACCTGTAATTTTAGAACCAATAATGAAGGTTGCCATTGAAGGACCTACTGAATTTCAGGGAAATGTATTTGGAGCAATAAATCAGCGTAGAGGTATTATTGTCAGCTCTGCTGATGAAGGTACTTTCTCTACGGTTGATGCTGAAGTTCCTTTAAGTGAGATGTTTGGTTTTTCAACTACACTCAGGTCTTTAACACAGGGTAAGGCAGAGTTTTCAATGGAGTTCTTAAAATATGGAAAAGTACCAAAGGGTATATCGGAAGAACTTATAAAAGAGTATGAAGAAAAACGTAAAAAAGAAGCTGGTAAATAGCTTCCTGCAGGAGGAATATATCAATGGTACGATCTGAACTGAATAAAAGAAGTCCTTTAAGAGTTTTTGAAAAGTCTATAAAGGGTGGTGTTGGTAAGGGCCATATCGGTGTTTTGGCATCCAAGAAAGGTGTTGGGAAGACTGCATGTCTTGTACATATAGCAACTGATAAACTTTTTCGGGACAGACATGTAATACATGTTTCTTTTTCCCAGAAAGTTGACCACATTATTAATTGGTACGAAGATATTTTTAAAGAAATTGCAAAAAAACGAGAACTTGAAGATGCAGTAGATATTCATGATGAAATTATCACAAATAGAGTAATTATGAATTTTAATAGTCAGGGAACTACCATTGATCAGGTTCTTACGAGTCTAAGAGCCATGATAAGCGACGGTAACTTTCCTGCAGATTCAGTTATATTTGATGGTTATGACCTTGCATCCTCATCAACAGAAGATTTTGGGAAACTGAAAGCTTTTGCAAAAGAGGTTGAAATAGAAGTATGGATAAGCGCTTCTCTCAAAGGTGAAGCCCCTGTATTTAATGATAATGGTGTTCCCGAAGAGCTTGAGAATAAGATTAATGATCTTGATGTTCTGATTACCCTTAAATATGAGGGAGATCATGTTCATTTTCAGGTTATAAAGGATCATGACACACTTGAACCAAAAGAGATGACATTAAAACTGGATCCAAAGACCTTACTTATTGCAAGAGAATAAAACAGTTATAATCACCGATTTTTTAAGAACCGGAAGTTTGATATTATATCAGCTTCCGGTTTTTTTATAATTACCAATTCCTCAAGATGGTTATTAAAAAAGCATAAAATAGAAAAGATAGTATGACAGAAATCCCTATTATAATTATTGAATATGAAATATCCCCTATTTCAGGTTCTCTTTGTTTATCCCCCAGTGTTTGCTTGATAACAATTTCACCAAAGTAAGTTGCATTTCCTCCCAGTTGAATTCCAAGGATTCCGGCCATAGCTGCTTCAGGGTATCCTGCGTTTGGACTGGCTGTATTTGAGTGATCTCTGACCATTATTTTCCAGGCATTACGAACAGAACTTTTAGTAAATAATCCTGCCATGCAAATGAGCAGTCCAGTCAGTCTTGCAGGAATAAAGTTTACTATATCATCAAGAATAGCTGCCGTTGTTCCAAAATCAATAAATCGTTTATTTTTATATCCCCACATTGCATCCATGGTGTTTATGGTTCTATAGATTAGTGATCCCAGGGGGCCGAAAATCAGCCCCCAGAATAGTGGAGCTATTATAGAGTCGGATGCATTTTCACTAATACTCTCTATTGTTCCCAATATAATTCTTTCTTCAGTTAAGTTCATTGTATCTCTGCTTAGAATCATTCCCGATCTCTTTCTGGCGAGCTGAATATCATCATTATCCAATGCAGTTTTTATTCTTAATCCATGTGTGGCAAGATCTTTAACTGCTATTGATGTATAAAAAATAAAAATACTGAATACCTCTTTTCCAAAGGGTACTAAATTAAAAACCTGGTTTAGGAGTATAAAAATCCCGGTAACAACCGATATGATAATTATGATTCCCCCCATCCCCATCCTCTTTTTAGAAAAATTCCGGTGGTATAATAAAGATTCAACTTTTGATATTAATTTTCCAATAATGCGTACGGGATGAAACTTGTATTGGGGGTCACCTATTATAAGATCCAATACGAGAGCAAAAGATAATAAAAAATAGTTTTCAGCCACTGTGTCTTATTTCCTATAATCCCATAATTTGTTTTATCTTATCGAGATCTATACTTTCCCGTAAAGTATCTGCAAGGCTGTTTAATGATTTGTCGATATCATAGATGTAGGAGGGTGTATTGGATAATGGTAAGTTTTTCTTTTTCCGTAGGGAGTTTAAAAACCATAATCTAAAATTATCATTATCAAAAATACCATGGATATATGTTCCCCATACCCTTCCATCAGGTGACTCTGATCCCAGAAGTCCATTCTCGGAATTAATAATTATACTACCGGAGTTTATCTGTGAAATTCCATGATGTATTTCGTATCCCATTACCTCGCATCCAGAGGGAATATGTATAGATTTGACTAGTTTTAGTTGTTTATCCGGGTGAAATGTTGTTTCAATATCCAGAAATCCAAGACCTTTAGATAAATTATTGTTCTTACCTTCAGGTGATTCTATCTGCTGGCTGTCTAAAATAGTTTTACCAAGAATCTGAAAGCCTCCACAGATGCCTACAATAAGGATTCCCTCGTTATTCATAGCCCTCAGTTTTGACTGAAATCCTTTTTTTCTTAGCCATTGGAGATCCCCTGTTGTATTTTTACTTCCTGGAATAATAATTGCTGAAAAACTGTTATCCAAAGTTTCTGAATTTACAATTAAACAGATCTCAATATCATTCTCCATTCGTAAAGGATCAATGTCGGTAAAATTTGAAATATGTGGAAGATCAATAAGAGCAATTTTTAAGGGTGAACCTTTACTGGGTTTTTTAAAGTATGATCCCTCTTTAAGCGATACCGAGTCTTCTTCAGGAAGGTTGAGATTATTAATAAAAGGGACAGTTCCAAGTACGGTTCTACCTGTATATTCAAAAATGTAATCATGTGCATCTTTCAACAGATCACTGTTTCCTCTAAAACGATTAATAATGAAACCCTTTACAAGGTTTCTCTCCCATTCTTCAAACACATCCATAGTTCCGATCAGGGAGGCATATACACCTCCCCTGTCTATGTCCCCTACAATGAGAACCGGAGTATTTGCATATCTGGCCATTCCCATATTTACAATATCATTTTCTTTTAAATTTACTTCTCCAGGGCTTCCTGCTCCTTCTAAGATTACTATTTCATATTCTGCGGAAAGACTATCATAACTATTTTCAACATCTTTACGGATACCTGCTTTGAATGTTTTCCAGTGTTTTCCAGTCATATATCCTTTTGCAATACCATTAATTATTACCTGGGATCGACTGTCGGATGAGGGCTTTAATAAAACCGGATTCATTCTTACATCGGGAGTCAAATTACATGCTCTGGCCTGAAGTGCCTGGGCTCTGCCGATTTCTTTCCCATTTATTGTAACTGCTGAATTATTAGACATATTTTGAGCTTTGAAAGGAGCTACATTATAACCATCCTGATACAGTATGCGGCAGAGCCCTGCAACCAGAATACTCTTTCCTGCATTTGAGGCAGTTCCCTGAATCATTAAAGGTTTTGCTTCTCTTTTCCTGTATTGGTTATTTTTATATTGATAATCTTGTATCCCTCTGTTGATATCTATATTGTGGGAAAAACTTTTTAAACTATTAATAAGTTGTTTGTTTTCATAGGCAGTTTTAACTGCAATCCGAAAGAAAGAGTTTTTTAAACCATAAAAATTAGAGCAATTGCGTATTATAATATTATCTCTTAAAAAATGAGCATCTAATTGGTCAAAATTAATTGAAGGATTGGTAATTTTTATGAGAATAAAATTTGCCTCTCCTGGATATAGTTTCAACCAGTTGAAATTTGAAAGATCATCAGTTAACTGTTTTTTTAGGTTTTTTACTGTAGTAATTGATTTATCAAAAAATAATTTATCGGTAAAAAGCTTTTCACCAATTTTTTGTGCAAGTATGTTGACTGACCAGGGGGTCTGATCAGTTTTAATTTTATTAATAATATTCGGAGAGCAAATGCATAAACCGAGTCTGAGACCCGGGATGCCGTAAAATTTTGTTAAAGACTTTATAATGATAATATTAGGAAGCAGTTTTGTCGCTAAAGAGCTGTATCCGGGTATAAAGTCTGAAAAAGATTCATCTATGCAGAACATAGTTTTCTCATTATTTGCGGCTATATCTTTTAATTCTGATATTTCTACCGATTTACCTGTTGGATTATTTGGTTGTCCGATAAAAACAAGTTTTCTTCCTCTGGATGAGTTTAATAGTATTTGAAGCTTTTCGAAATTGAGTGCAAATCCATCTTCGTCAGAGAGTTTCAGGTATGATGTTTGAATTTTTCTATTATTATATTCACTATAAGATGGTATTGGAATAATGAGATGATCAATATCTAAAATTTTAGGGAGTAAACTTATAAATTCACTGGCTCCATTTCCAAAAATTACTCTGTCGGCTGAGATAGAGTAATAATCTGCAGCTGCCTGTCTAAGTCCTGTCTGTTCCGGATCCGGATAGTGTATGACAGTTTCAATATTTCTATTAATCACTTTCCTTAGCCATGGTGGAAATCCAAGAGGATTAATATTTGCACTGAAATCAATGGGATTGGATTTATTATTATCTACAAACTTCCATATATTACCGCCGTGCCTGTTCAGAATATTCTCCTTAGTAATTCTGCAATTATTATAAGATGAAAAATTTCCCCTGCTTCTATAGTAAAACCGATCGAATCTCCTGTGTATCCACCCACATATCTTTTCGAGAGGAGGGAGATCAGTAGTCCCCCTGCAATTGATCCTGAAAAAGGGATAATAGGTAGTGCAAAAGAGTGTGGATTAGTTGTTAGCAGGAATATCAAAAAAAGAGGAACAGCAAATGAAAGAATTATTCCTGAAGAAACAAGAAGTTTGGAATATCCCTTTAGAAGTTCTGCAAGACCAGGTTCATCTGCAGGAGGTATAATAGCAGGCATAAGAGCTCCGGCAATTCTGCCAGAAAGGGGGTAAAAAAACAAAACTGTAGTCCACAACCATAAAGTACCGTTATTGTTAAGAATATTTATAGATTCTTCCAGTAGATAGAATTTAAACATTATATAGATCGCACCGGCAAAAATTGCAAAAGAACCTGTTCTTTTATCTGTTAGTATGGAAAGTCGTTTTTCCTTTGAGGTATTGAACAAAAAAGCATCAGCACAATCCAGGAGACCGTCAAAATGAAAGAGATTGAAAACCAGATACTGAGATAAAATGATAATAAAAGCAGTTATTCCTGACAGGGAAAAAAGAGGATTGAGAAGAAAGAACAAACCAAACCCCATGCCTGACACTATTAATCCAATGAGCGGAAAAAAAAGAGGGAAGAGGGAAAAGTCTATTCTATATTTTACGGGTATTGGGATTCTGCAAATTAGTCCGAATGAGGTTAGAAAGGAATCATAGATTTTTCTCAATTATCTCCTCCTTTAACCCAAAGAGGTAATCCTGAAACCATCAGTACTACTTCGTTCATGGAAGAAGCAATCATTTTATTGGCTCCTGCGAGATATTCATTGTATTTACGTGCTACCGGATCCATTGGAACATTTCCCAGTCCTACCTCGTTTGTAACAATTATAATATTCTTTCTGGTTACTGAAAGAAATGTTTTGAGAATTTCTTCCCAGTCCTTCTCTTTCTCCTGATAAAAAAGATTGTTCATCCATACTGTTACACAATCCAGAATGAGATTATCTTGATGGTGTAAATTAATATCTACAGGTTCTTCAATTGTAAGGAATTCAGATCCTCTCTCTCTTTTATGTTTGAGGATTCTATCTTCCATCTCTTTGTCAAATGGGATTGCTGTAGCCAGGAAATTTTTAATTCCTGAAAGTTTTTCAGCTCGTTCAAGAGCATAGGAGCTTTTTCCTGATTTAATTCCACCAGTTATCAAAAGTCTTGTCATAAAGGGTTTCCCTTGTTTAAGTGTAATCGTGTATCATAAATAAATTCCCGGTAAGGGGATTTGTTGTTATTTGTATATTCAAATTATAAATTTTTTTCATAATATCAGGAGTTATAACATCTTCAGGGGAACCATGGGTAACAATTTTCCCATGGTTCAGCAGGAAGAGATTATCACAATATTCAAGAGCATGATTGATATCATGCAAAACAGCTATAATTGTGAGTGATTTTTTTTTAGCAAGGGATCGTACAATCGAAAGAATATTTATCTGGTGATGGATATCCAGATGACTTGTTGGTTCGTCCAGAGCAAGAATAGCAGGTTCCTGGGTAAGCGCTCTGGCAATAATTGTCCGTTGAAGTTCGCCTCCGCTAAGGGTCGTGATATATTTATTTTTAAGACCAAAGACTCCTGTTTCTTTCATAGCCCAATCTGCAATCCCAATATCATCATTGGATTCTCTATCAAATCTACCAAGAAATGGGGATCGTCCCATAAGGACAATTTGTTCAACAGTAAAATTGAAATTATTTTTTGAGCTTTGAGGTACATAGGCTTCAATTTTAGCAAGCTCATTGCGGGAATAATTTCTTATATCATCATTTGAAATAAGAATTGAGTTTCTATCCGGTTGCAGGAGATTTAGTATGGTTTTGAGGAGAGTTGTTTTACCTGCCCCGTTCGGGCCTAATATTCCTGTGAAGGTACCCGGTTTTATATTTAAGGAGATATTATCAAGCACCTTTGTTCCATTATAGGACCAGTTCAGGTTATTAATATCTATTATAGGATTATTTATCATTTTGGCTGTCTCATCCTATTAAGTAAAAATAAAAAGAAAGGGGCTCCTAAGAGAGAAGTAACAATTCCTACAGGTATTTCTGTAGGGGCAATGATTGTTCTTGCAATAGTATCTGCAACAAGAAGCAGTATTGCTCCTCCCAGCATACTGTAGGGGATTAAAGATCTATGATCCGGACCTGTAATTATCCGTATTGCATGGGGTACAATTAATCCTACAAATCCTATTACGCCGCTTACGGCAACTGCACTGGCTGTAATAATTGTTGAGACAATAAGAAAAATAAGTCTTGATCTTTTCACAGAAAGTCCAAGACTCTTTGCAGAATCCTCTCCCATTACCATGAGATTTAGATCTCTGGAAAACAGAATAAGAAATACATTTCCTGTCAGGATAACGGGTGTTGTTATGACTACCTTCTTCCAGTTAGCTGCATTGAAACTTCCCATTGTCCAGTAGATAATATTTTCCAGTTGAGATCTGTTAAAGTACATAAGAAGGGACATGAGTGCAGAAAGAAAAAACCCCATTGCTATACCCGACAGCAGAAGGGGTAGTATATCCCTCCCACCTCCGGAAATAAGGAAGACTAAGATTGAAGCAATGATGGCTCCTGTAAAAGCTGAAATGGGTATTGCTGTCATACCTAGAAAAGTTATCTGTAAGCCCATGACCATTCCAAGGGTAACCCCGAATGCAGCACCTGAGGAAATACCCAGTATATAGGGATTTGCCATTGGGTTTCTGAATATACCCTGAAATACAGCTCCGCTTACGCCAAGTCCCATACCTGTAATAATGGTCAGCATAATTCTGGGAAGCCTGATTTTCCAAATAATAGTTCTGGATGTTTCTTTTATACCTTCAATCTGGGAGGCGATAGGATGAATAATAATTTTTACAACATCTGTAAAAGATATCCTTGCACTGCCCAGTGACCCCGCAATCACTACAGCAGTCAGGAGAATAATAATAAGAAGTATAAAAATAAAATTATTATATCTTACAGATATCATTTTTTTGGTTAGAACAGATCAGGGTGAATTATTTTTGCAAGTTCCATGAGCCCGTCGGCCAGTCTTGGCCCCTGCCTGTCGAGCATGTTGTTATCTATTTCGAAAAGATTTCCTTTTATTACAGCAGGTAGATCCATATATCCACTGGTTTCCAATATTAAATTTTTTGTATTCCAGTATTTTGAGCAGACAATAATATCGGGATTTGAATCAATAATCTGCTCAAGACTAAAAGACCATCCTGAAATCTCAGAAGCAATATTGTTACCCCCGGCCATCTCAATTATTTGATTTATAAAAGTATCCCCTCCTGCTGTGTAGTCCCCGTACTCACCAAATCCAATTACATAATAAACAGAAGGAGTTTCTTTTCCTTTGACTCTGTTAAGAACAGTAGTAACCGTTTCTTTCATTGATCCGATAATATTAGCTGCTTCAGATTCTGCTCCGAGTAGTCTGGAAATATCTTCTATAATATTATATACACCCTCAAAGCTGTCCTGATCAGCAAGAACCGCAACAGGAATTGAAAGTGAAGTAAGTTTTTCCAGGGATTCTTTTGTGAAGTGTGTTGAAGCTATGACAATATCGGGATCAAGCTCTGCAATGGCTTCAATATCAGGTTCCCGGAGACTCCCTATACTTGGAATATCTAATGCTTCTGCCGGATAATCACAGTAGTCTGTTCTTCCTTTTAGAATATCACCTTTCCCAAGAGCAAAGATGATTTCTGTAATACTTGGTGCAACAGAGACAACTCTTAATGCGGGTTGTTCAAGGGTAACTGTCCTGTCATAGGAATCAACAATAGTAATTCCGCCTGCTACCTGGAAAGGTTGAACTTCACGTTCTCCCTCTGAAAACAGCGAGAATGCAATAACACTGAGCAAAATGAAAATAAAACTGGTAGTTTTTCTCATATCCTTTACCTCGTAATAAGTATTTTTGGATATGGGTCGTCTAAAAAGATAGGATCCATACCCTGGTCTGTTCCACGCAGACCAATTAGCGGGTAATTCAGTACAGGCAGGTCTCCTGGCTCTGGGGAGTGATTGCCGCTACCTTCCCGGGTGATCACTAAGTACAGAGGGGGAACCCCTCAGATTGAATTAATGGTCTTCCAGTGGTTTATCAGAAGCAAAACCCCATTACAGTGGCGGGACCGCGCAGGCATTTAACCTGCTTCCCTATTATCCGTTTTAAACGGAACCTGTATGAATAGTTGTATCCTATAATGAACGCATATCGCCGTCAAGTAGTGACGATTCATGAATTGCACTTACTATATGCTTATTATTTTTTTATTCTGTTAATTTTAGGAGGGGAAAGCCTTCCCCTCGCTGTAAACCCGCTTATCTGCACAGCTTTTTCCGGCTCCGTCCCTCCGCCGGGCTCCGTCCCTCCGCCGGGCTGTTCAGGCGGTTTTTCCGCTACCCCTTCTACCCTCAGCAATCAATAACCTCGAAGCTTGCTTCGGGGTTATGCTCATTCTGGACTTAATAAATTCAAACATACTGATTATACGGATCGTTCCCAAAAATTTGACTTTATTACAAAAAGGTATTACAATACGTATTACGAGGTGATAAAAATGACTACCGTAAGATTAAATGATGACATAGACATTAAACTTTCTCTGCTTAAAGATATTGAAAAAACTACAAAGACTGAAATTATCAAAAAAGCTATTGTTGAGTATTATTTTCAGCATGTACAAAATAAAACACCATATGAGACAGGAGAAGCATTATTTGGAAGGTTTGGAAGTGACGATGATTTATCACAATCCTATAAAGCTAAACTGAAGGATAAATTAAATGCGAAATACACTCATTGATGCAGGATCAATAATAGCTTTATTTAATAAAAATGATAAATACCATAATAAAATTAAAAAATTCCTTAAAAAATATGATGGAAAATTAACAAGTACCTGGGCTGTAGTAACAGAAGTTTCCCATATGTTGGATTTTAATGTTCAAACACAAATAGATTTTCTAACCTGGATTCAACTAGGTGGAGTAGATATCGAGGCCATAGAAAATGAAGATATCGGGAAAATCATTGAACGATCAATGAAATATTCTGACCTACCAATGGATCTTGCAGATGCATCACTGGTTGTATTATCAGAAAAATTAAAGATAAAAGAAATAATAACAATTGATGATGATTTTGTTAGTTTTTCAGTATGAGATACAATCTAGTCCCTTCCGGAAATACCGATAATTCTGATATTTCATACATCTACGTCCTTCCATCTTCATTTGAGGGTTCCTCCTATTCCATTGTATATCCCCAATTCAAGGATACAGATATTTTAGCAGGGAAGCTGTCAGTACAGGTTTTTAGTGGTTGTTCCCCAGATGCATTAACAGAGATTGCAGAGGAGTTGAAGGACAGACTTCAGAAAAAACAGATAAAATATACAGATCGACTGAATACTATTTTTACAATGGGGATTGGGATCTTTATTCTGGGAATAATTAATTGGGTAATTCCAGATCCACTCCCTTTTGTTGATGAGCTTTTCTTTACTCTGGGTGGTGGAATTATGGCCTGGAAAACATGGTCTGCACGTAGAAATAAACTTCCTGTGCTTGTCGGGCAAATCCATCGATATACATATAATGGGGGGAGGCCTGAAGTTGAAAAAAATAACATTCTTACTACAATATTTAAATCTATAAGGTGCAAAATTGATCCCCTTGCTGCTGGAGATGTAATTGAAGGAATGGATTCTATAGAGATTGAATCTTTGTGGATAACTAAGTATTTAAACAGCCAGGATATATTTTCATCAGATCAAACTCCGGATTCCAAAATTAAAACACTGCTGGAATTGCTAGAAAAAGTATTTCCCTTAAAGGAAATAATAAAGTTGGAAAAGAAGAGACAAAGTCTAAAAGTAGTCGCCCGGAAGGAACTAATCCGGCAGACAATAAGTCTTTCTTCTGGAATTTCTTCTGATGCTCTGGATGTCTACATTGAGTTTTATAGATTTTTTTAAATTTAGTACTTTAAACACAGAAATCCTTATTTCTCAAATTCAATTTTATTACCATCAATATCATAACCTTCCTTGTTTGCCAGATAGTTGAATTTGTAGATTCCGGCTAATGCTATGAGTATAATAATTAATGCTAAACTGAGTAAAATCCTCTTTACTATCCTTTTCATACTATTCCTGTGATCAACGGGATTTATCAACTTCTATCTGGGGACAATTATCTTTAAAGGGGCATTTTGAGCATTTTGGTGAAACTGGAGTACAGATGGTCTGGCCGAAAGCAACAAGGAGTTCATTTATTTCGATCCAGTATTTTTCGGGCAGTATTTTAACAAGGGCAAATTCTGTTTTATCCGGTGTATTGGTATCTACCCATCCCATTCGATTGGGTATCCTGTGGACGTGAGTGTCTACACAAAGAGCCGGTATCCCAAAGCTGAGTCCCAGAGTTAAGTTTGCTGTTTTTCTTCCTACTCCCGGGAGTTCGAGGAGATCTTCAATATTTTTTGGAACTTCTCCGTTGTATTTATCCAGGAGAATCTTTGCAATTTTTTTTATATTTTCTGATTTACGTCTGTAAAATCCTGCCGGATAAATTAAACGGGCTATTGTTCCTGTTTCCAGTTTAAAAATAGATACAGGGTCAGGTGCTTTACCAAAGAGTCTTTTCGAGGAGGCATACGTTACAGAATCTTTGGTGCGGAGAGAAATAATGGTAGAGATTAGAATCTGAAAAGGGGTACTCTTTCTGTATGAAAAATCAAATACTGTTGGAACAGTAGTTTTCTTAGAGATTACTTTTAAAGTTTCTACTATTAAGTCCCAATCAGGAACAGGTCTTTCTATACCCACAAAGACTCGTCGATCTCTTCTATCAAAACAGAAGCCAGGGCTTCGACTGCTTTCCCTTTTCCGGTAGCATCTACCTTCTCTTTTGTTTTTGCCTTTACAGAAATTCTATTACTCTCCAGAGATAAGGCTGCTGCAAGGTTTTCTCTGATCGATGTTATATATGGTTTCAGTTTTGGTATCTGTAATATTACAGTTGCATCCAAATTAATAATTTGATAACCGGATTCAGTAAGAAGATTAACACTCTGCTCCAGAAGAACAAGGCTTGATATATCTTTATACTGCTTATCGGATGGAGGAAAAAGTGTCCCAATATCTCCCAGTGCTGCAGCTCCAAGTATGGCATCTATAACAGCATGAATAAGAACATCTCCGTCAGAATGAGCTTCCTCTCCCAAATGAAAAGGGATATGAACTCCTCCGAGAATCAGCCTCCGTCCTTCTTTAAGTCTATGCAGATCCCAACCAGTTCCAATTCTCATCTATTCCTCTTGTAAATCAGATATATATGTAATCTTTCGGTTTGCTAAATCTCCCGGGACAGTTGAAACTGATCCACCATATTTACTGAATATTTCAGCATCATCAATATAAATATCTCCATCAGATGAAGCCATCCGATGACTTTCCAGTATTCTTTTAAATTTAAATCCCTGGGGTGTCTGAGCAGCTACTGTAAATTCTCTTTTTAGGTTCGATAAAATAATACCCCCGGGATCAATAGTTTTCATTGCATTAACTGAAGGAACAATGGGTACCGATGCTCCTGTCTCTACTGTCTTATTAAGAACAGATTCAATAACGGGTTTTGTAATCCAGGGTCTGGCTCCATCATGAATAAGAACAATATCAGGATTAGTATCTTCAAGAGTTTTAAGACCATTAAAAACAGAATCCTGGCGTGTAGAACCTCCAGATGTTAGAGTAAAGTTTACCTTGCCTTTAAGGGGAGACAAGAGTTCTCTTCCCCTGTTGATTTCGGATTCGGGAAGTACAATTACAAAATTGCTAAATAGTCCGGTGTCTACAAAGGGAAGGATAGATCGAAGGAGAACAGGCTGTTTATTCAGTGCGAGAAACTCTTTTTTACTTCCATGTCCCATTCTTTGACTGGATCCTGCGGCCGTTATAATAACAGCCGCTTTAGGAGTTTCTTTTCCCACTAATCTTCCATTTTACTGAAGATAAGCTGCCCTGCTTCATCTCTGGAAATATCCAGGGAATACATTATTTCATCTGACAGAATTCGAAGTGCACTGTCATACAGTTTACGCTCCTGAATTGGAAGTTCTTTTATTTTACTTCTATGATAAAGAGCCCTTACAACTGTTGCGTTATCAATTATAGTTCCGCTTTTCAGCAGATCAAGGTTCATCTGATAACGCATTTTCCAGTCTGCTGTAACTGGTTCATACGCATTACCCAGATGGTTAAGGGTATTATGGGTTTCCTCTTTTGAGACAATAGCCCTTAATCCCAGTTCGTCAGCTTTATCCACCGGGATCATTACAGTCATGTCGGAAACTTCCAGATAAATCATGTAGTAGAGGATCTTTTTTTCTTTAAAATTACGCTCAGTAATTTCTTTAATTTCACCTACACCCAAAAGGGGGTAGACGAGGTGTTGGTTTGTTTTATATTGGGAACTCATTGCTCTATTATACCTTTTTTTCCCTCTCTAGTCAAAGGGCATAATTCCGGGCTTTATGAGCTGTATTACATTTTGAATGTAGGAACTATTTTGAAATGAATTTGTACAGGTTAATGTTATTTTGTTATATTAAATGAAAGGAGAATTAAATGAAATTTCCCAGAGCTGCTGGAGTATTACTTCACCCGACATCTCTGCCCTCAGATTACTGTATTGGTGAACTAGGATCAAAGGCTTTTGAGTTTGTAGATTTCCTTGTGAAAAGCAAAGTAAAGCTCTGGCAAATTCTACCTCTTGGTCCGACTGGATATGGTAATTCCCCTTATGCAGCTATGTCTACTTTTGCAGGGAATCCATATCTGATCAGTCTGGAATATCTGGAAAAAGATGGCTATCTTTCCAAAGAGGATCTGAATACTTATCCGGGTTCAATTTCTGGAAAAGTGGATTATGATTTGGTTGAGAACTGGAAGATGCCTCTTCTTGAGAAAGCAGCGGCAAAATTCATGGAATCTGCTCCAGGGGAGGAAGAAGAACGGTTTAGTTTTTTTTGCAGCGAAACTGAGTCATGGCTGGATGATTTTGCACTTTTTACGGTAATAAAAACCTACTATGATATAAAAGCGGAAAAGGACGAAACTTCAGATTCCAGATGGAACTACTATTGGGATAGAAAAATAATACTTAAAGAGAAAGAAGCGGTATCTGTTTTTTCAGAAAAGTATAGTAAAGATATTGAGATTATAAAAGTTCTGCAGTACTTTTTCTTTACCCAGTGGATTTCTCTTAAAGAGTATGCAAATAATAAGGATATAAGTATTATTGGTGATATTCCCATCTATGTTGCTGCCTGCAGCTCTGACTTATGGAGTAACATGGATCTTTTTACTGTGGATAGTGATGGCCGATCTACTGTTGTTGCAGGAGTACCTCCGGACTATTTCAGTGAAACTGGTCAGTTATGGGGAAACCCCATATACAAGTGGAAAGAACATGAAGCAGATGGTTTTTCCTGGTGGATCAGCCGGATTGAGTGGACACTTAAACTAGTAGATATTGTAAGGATTGATCATTTTATCGGTCTTGAAGCTTACTGGGAGGTTCCAGCCAATGCCCCTACTGCTGAATATGGTAAATGGGTAAAAGCTCCGGGGCGGAAGATGCTAAAATCTCTGAAAAGTAAACTGGGAGATTTACCAATTATTGCAGAGGATCTTGGAGTTATAACTGAAGATGTAGAAGCTTTAAGGGATGATTTTGAGTTTCCCGGTATGAAAGTCCTTCAGTTTGCTTTTTCATTCAGAGAAGATGGTTCCTTTGACACCGGCAACATATTCCTGCCCTTTAACTACAATCCCAATTCTGTTGTTTATACAGGGACTCATGACAATGATACAACAAGAGGGTGGTATAATTCCATGACTGACAGGGAGAGGGATCTGGTCAGGAGATACTTGGGGAGGCCTGATAATGATATTGTATGGGATCTAATCAGAGAGGCACTCTCCTCTGTTGCAAGGTATACTGTAATACCCATGCAGGATCTTATGGATCTCGGCTCAGAGGCAAGAATGAACAAACCCTCTACAATGGGGGAAAGCAACTGGTCCTGGAGATTTGAAGAGGAATCATTCAGTGATTTTATTTCAGACAGACTGGGGAGTTTGATTCAACTATATGGACGATAGAAAACGTATTGTACGTGAGCATTACAATCCGCTGTTAAATAAATACTCCAGTGGGTATGAGATTCTGGATTGGGAAAATCGTGCGAGTCAGATAAAGCGATTTGAAGTTCTATTAAATAATGTGGAACTTACTAATAAAAAATTGCTGGATGTAGGTTGCGGCATTGGGGATCTTTTTGAATTTTTAAATAAAAATGAACCGTCAGTAAACTACTGTGGAATTGATATTTTGCCTGGAATGACTGGAAGGGCAGGAGCTATTTATCCTGGGGGGAAATTTATTACCGGTGATATTTTTAATGAATCACCCTTTGGCAAAAAACAGTTTGATATTGTATTCTGCTCCGGAATATTTAATCTTAATATGGGGGATAATGAGAAATTTCTTAAGGAGGCTCTCCCTGTCTTTTTTCATCATGCAAAAGAAACAGTTATTTTCAACCTTCTTGATCCTGGACATTATATACAGAGTAAAAAATATTTCTTTTTTGATCATAAAGATGTTCTACACTGGATAAGAGAGTATAGTGATAATGTAGAGTGTGTAATGGGATATATTCCAAATGATTTTACAATTATAGCAGATGCAGAGAAGAAAAAAGGCTGAAGGCTATTAGGGTAGCCTCGATGTTGACTACACTTTCCTAACAGAAGCTTTTTGCGCTGTCTCACAAATCCTACTAAAAGAGAGCTTAAATCTATTCTAAGGTCAATTCACTGGCGGAAAAAGCCAGAAACAGCTCAACTCAATAGATATCGCAAAATCCTCCACAGTCTTTAGCCTAAAAGCCTTGTTAAAAACAGATATGGGTATAAACTGTTTTTTTATTAAAGTATTCCGTATTCTTCACCATATTTTTCTGCAATAAAATCAATGTCTTTATCTCCACGGCCTGAAAGATTCATAAGTATTGTTTTATCTTTCGGCAGTTCAGCTGCGAGTTTCAATGCATAAGCTACTGCATGAGCACTTTCAAGTGCCGGAATAATACCCTCTTCCCTTGAAAGTTCAAAAAATGCATCAATTGCTTCCTTGTCATTAACTGTTGTATACTCTACCCGTTCAATATCCTTGAGGTAGCTGTGCTCAGGACCTACTCCCGGATAATCCAGGCCGCTTGCAACCGAATATACGGGGTCGGGATTTCCTTCATCATCCTGAAGAAGATAGCATTTAAAACCATGAATAATACCTGGTTTCCCCAGGGTCATTGTAGCCGCATGTTCTCCCTTCTTGAAACTCTTTCCAGAGGGTTCTGCTCCGTACATCTTTACAGATTCATCATCCATAAAAGCTGTAAAAAGGCCAAGAGCGTTTGATCCTCCACCCACACAGGCAACAAGATTATCAGGAAGTCCACCAGGAGACTTTGAAAATTGTTCTTTGGCTTCTATTCCCACAATTGTTTGAAAGTCACGCACCATCATTGGAAAGGGATGTGGTCCCACTACAGAACCGATTGCATAGAACTGAGTTACAGGATCCTGAACATATGCACCAAAAGCCTCATCAACAGCTTCTTTAAGAGTTTTTAATCCTGATTTTACCGGAACAACCTTTGCTCCCAGAATTTTCATTCGTATTACATTTGGGTGTTCCTTGGCTATATCAACCTCACCCATATAGATATCGCATTCGAGTCCAAGGAGAGCAGCTGCTGTTGCCAAAGCTACACCATGCTGACCGGCACCTGTTTCTGCAATAACTTTCTTCTTGCCCATTTTCTTTGCGAGGAGAACCTCCCCCAGACAGTGATTGATCTTGTGTGCTCCTGTATGATTTAGATCTTCCCTTTTTAAATATATCTGTGCCCCGCCCATCTTCTTTGACAAATTTTTGGCGTAAAAAATCGGACTTGGGCGGCCTACATAATCCTGGTACAGGGCTGTAAGTTCTTCCTGAAAACCTGGACTGTTACGTATTTCATTGTATGTTTTGGTTATTTCATCCATAACCGGCTGAAGATCGGGTGGTAGAAAAGATCCACCATATTCTCCAAAATATCCTTCCTTATTCGGTGTTTTTACCATTGTACTCATTTTATCCTCCAGGTTTCTTTAGATAGAAACGTTACTGTTAGTAGAAACATATTGGAATTATGGTTTTTTGTCAATAGACTGTAAAATAATATTATTTTTAATATTTTGTGCTTCAATATTGATTCTTGTTGCTCCGTCCCTCTCCTGATACACCAGTAGTCAGATGTCAATTCGTATTTCTTTAAAAAATATATCTGCAGGTATTATAATTTGCTCCCCAAGAGCTGTTTTACGCATTATTTTTTCAATTTTTGGACCAACTCTAAATATTTTAGATACCAATTTTTTTGCATAAATACTATCACCTGATTTAACTGCCGCTATCATAAGTCTAATAGATTTCTCTTCCAGAGATATTAAATCCTGTTCACGTCCTTCATCCTCAGTAATATTTCGCATTTGCCTTAAAAGCTGTTGGATATGACCCATTAATCCTAAAACCTTATTATTTGCTGCTATAAAAATAACTTCCATAAACTGAAGAAAAAGTTCTTTTTGGAGAAATGCATCATCGGTACCTGTTCTGACAAAGTCGATATAGTCCTGTCCTCTTTTTTCAATTTCGGTCTTTTGCTCTTCTGTACAATTTACGGCTGCGAAAGCAAATACTTCAGGCATAAGAATTTGTTCATATTCCTGCATTTCCCAGGAATTTGCTCCTGCACGTCGAAGGATAGTAGAAATAGCTTCTAAAAAATAACTGTCCATTTCTTTTGTAACATACATGCCCTTTCCATGACGAATTTCGATCAATCCCCATGCCATCAAAATTCGGGCAGAATCTCTGATAACGGCTTTACTTACATTAAATTGTTGTGCCAGTACAGATTCTGTAGATATGGACTCACCTGGTTTAATGGCTCCTTCTACTATAGCCTCTTTTATGGTTTTAGCTACTTTTACTGCAAGGGTTTCTTTCTTATTTATTGCATTGAAATTCATCGATTACTCCTTAACTGTTAATTGAGATTTATTTGTGCAGTCTTTTTCTTTTTATATGCCCATAGATAGGGAAAACTGGAAAGAACCAGTATAACTGAGCCAATTTTCCAGGTAATTCCGATTCCATAATTTTGCGAAATGAATCCCCATATCAATGACCCTGACATACCTCCCACCTGCATAATAAATGAAATGGCAGATAGTAGGGTTGCACGACTTTCTGAAGGTATTTCCCTGTTCAGAATATATTGCTCTACAGGATTTCCTATTCCGTTAAACAGAAATAATACAATATAAACTGCAGAGAACCACCCCAGGTTAAAAATGCCGGATATAATAAAAAACATCAGTCCTAACAAAAAACGCTGGAAATGCAAATAGACTATAGGACTGTTTCCAAGAAGCCTGCAGAGAGGCCAGGAGAGGATACTTCCAAGAACACCGGCCAAAAAATAACCATTGGATAAAAGACCATAGATAAAAGTACCTCCCTCACCACCTGTTATCTCAAAAAGTCTTGGCTGCCAGAATGTTTCCAGTCCGGAAAAAGCCAGTCCCCAGGCCAGGGAAGATACTATCATGACCAAAAAAACGGGACTATTTTTAATGGTTCCAAATGCAAGGGAAATCATCCCTGAAGATTTTTGTCTGATACTGTTTTTCTGACGTTCTCTTTTAATAAATCTTCTTCTTCAGTAAAAAGTACAAAGGAAAATGCGAGAATTATACCCATAATAAAGATAACAATGAAATTCAGACTGAATTTGTCTATGAGTGCAGTAGAATAGATTTGTACAATATTAAAATCAGGAAGTAGTCCCCCCAGTAGTGCTCCCAGTGAAAGTCCCAGAGGTATAAAAATCTGTGTCGAGGTAATGAGCCTTTCCATATCCCTTTCATTTTCCGATTCAGATATTTTATTAATAAAAATGGCTTCAAGAGAGCCGGAAGAAAAAGCTCTCCCCGCGCCCATTATAATGAATGTAATTGAAATTAATACGAGATTACCGGTAAATACAGGAATGGCCATGGCAATAATATTTAAACATACTGAAAGGATGTATACCTTTTTATGACCCGCAATATCTGCCATTATCCCGGAAGGAATCTCCAGTACAATTACAGTTCCCCCAAATAGAGCCATATTGAACCCTATTTGTATTAAAGATAGACCCCGTTCCAACTGAAACAGGACTAGAATAGGAATTCCGATACCAAGAATAAAGTAATGCCATCCCTGAAACAGGCAGGCCTGTAGTATAATTTTATTGTCTTTATTCATATCATATTCTTATATTGTCATATGATGACTGTATGAATACTACTTATAATAGGTGATATTGTCAATTCCATAAACGCATTTCTTATTTTTTTGTAACCACTCAGCCATAAAAATGAAAATCAGCCATTCTTCCCCTGTTTTTCATACTGAAGCTTATATAGATTATAATAGATTCCTTTTAAATCAAGTAACTCCTCGTGAGTTCCCATCTCTTCCAGGTGGCCTTTGGCGAGTACAAGAATTTTGTCTGCATTCCTAATTGTTGATAACCTGTGAGCAATTACAAGGGATGTCCTCTCTTTCATCAGTTCTTCAATTGCTTTCTGTATAAGGGTTTCGGTCTCTGTATCAACATTCCCTGTAGCTTCATCCAGGATAATAACCTGGGGGTTCTGAGCTATAACCCTGGCAAAAGAGAGCAGCTGCCGCTGTCCTGTAGAGAGGTTTGAGCCTCGCTCATTAAGTGTAGTTTTATATCCATTTTCCATTTTTGATATAAAACTGTTGGCCTGAGCCAGTACAGCAGCCTTTTCTACTTCATTATCTGAAATATCAAGTCCTGTTTTTATACTCTCTTCAATTGTACCGGAAAAAAGGAATACATCCTGCTGAACAGGAATAACTGTTTCTCTTAAATTATTTAGTTTAAGTTCTCTAATATCAATATCGTCTAAAAGAATAGTTCCGCTGTTTACATCCCATAGTCTGGTAATAAGATTAGCTATAGTTGTCTTCCCAGCTCCTGTATAACCTACTATTGCTACTTTTTCCCCGGGATTAACAGTAAAAGAAAGGTTATTTATTACAGGTTCATTTTCTTTATATGCAAAAGAAACATCTTTAAATTCGATCTTTCCCTTTACTGGTGTATGGAGTATTTCTGTCCCTTTATCCTCAATTTGGTCTATTTCATCCATTAGACCAAATATTCTCTCACCTCCAGCCATGGCAGACTGCAGTATTGTAAATTTTTCTGCAAAATCCATTATTGGTCTGTAGAATTTTTGAATTAAATCTATAAAAGCTATTAAGATTCCTAAAGAGAGTGCATTCTTAAGAAAGCTCCCTGCGCCAAAATAAATTATTACAGATATGGAAACTGCTGTAAAAAGATTCATTAGGGGTCTGAATACAGCAAAAACATACATTTCGGATAAATTTGCTTTTAATAACTTTTTATTTTTTCTGTCGAATTTTTCTTCGCTGGCTTCTTCTTTCCCAAACATCTGAACAATATCCATTCCGGAAATATGTTCAGAAAGAAATGTATTTACATTGGAAACAGCCTGGCGAACACTTCTGTAGGCATTACGAGCAATTATTCTAAAAAAGAAAGTTGCAATAAATACAGGAGGAATACTTAAAACTGTTATAAGAGCAAGCCTGGAATTCAGATAAAACAGTGTTATAAGAACACCGGCAACCAGGGAAAAGTCTTTTAGTACAGATGTTGCAACAGATGTAAAAAACTCATTTATAGTTTCAACATCGTTTGTAATCTTAGTTACAAGACCGCCTATTGGAGTTTTACCCAGAAAATTTAAAGACTGCCTTATAGTATGGTTATATAGTTTTAACCGGATATCCTCCATTACTTTTTGTCCCGTATAAGCCATAAGATAAACCTGGAGAAATGTAAACAACAGACCTCCAATTAAGAGGCCCAAATAGAGGAGTCCCCTGCTTTTTACTGAGTTGATATCTGATTTTTTTATAATTCTTCGTTCTTTTATTGTAAGTTCATTTAGATCTTCAATTCCTATAATTATATATTTACCAGATATTTCTATTATGCTATTTTTCTTCTGAACCAATTTAATAAGTTCTGCTTCTTCTGTTAATTCTGTTATATAGTAGTTTGCAGGAATTTCCAGAGATTTATCAGTAAAATAGATATAATCAGACAGTTCTATAACAGTTTTCTTTTTATCAATTTTATCTACTATTGTTTTGTTATCTTCTGTATTTTCAACCCTCGAATAGGTAACTAATATTTTCCCATCAATAGTTTTCTGCATTATTACAGGCATCATTAATTCTGCCGCAGTTGCAAAGAATAAAGCTATTACAGCTATGATAACCTGAAATTTATAAGGTTTAGTAAATGTAAGAAGGCGTTTCATTATTGCAGAGTCATAGCTTTTTATTATTGTATCCTGTTTCAAGCTTCAGCCTCCTGAAGTATTGCTATCTCTCTGTAAAATCCTTCTTCTTCGTACAACTCCTTATGTGTCCCTTTTTGAATAATTCTGCCTTTATCAATTACTATAATTGTATCTGCATGAAAGAGTGTGGAAACCCTGTGGGAAACAAGGATATTGGTTTTCCCTTTTCGCACCTTTAAGAATCCGGAAAGTATTCTCTCTTCCGTTGCTGTGTCTACAGAAGAGAATGCATCATCCAGAATAAGGATAGATGGATCCATAATCATAGCTCTGGATATTGCAATTCTCTGTTTCTGTCCACCTGACAGGGATATCCCCCTTTCTCCTACCTCTGTTTCCCAGCCATCAGGGAAATCATCTAAATCTCTACTTATTGTAGAAAGATCTGCCATTTTCATAACTTCAGAATCCTCAGCATCAGGTTTTCCAAATTTGATATTTTCTTTTATTGTAGAAGAAAAAAGAAAAGTATCCTGAGGAACAAAGCCGATAGAAGATCGCAACTCTGATAATTCAAAATCCCGGATATCAGTATTCCCGATAAAAACAGTTCCTGCAGGAGGATCGAGTAATCTTGGCAGAAGTCTTATAAATGTTGATTTTCCGGAACCTGTTCTTCCGAGGATACCCAGTGTTGATCCCTTTGGAATAACAAGATTTATTTCTTCAAGAATACCCGCATTATTATTTCTGGTTTCTGATCCTAAATAGGAGAAATTCAGATTTTTAATTGTAATATTACCACCCGGAATAAACTTTGAAGAGGTCTCAGGTGATTTAATTTCTGCTTCCTGTTGAAGTATTTCATTAATTCGTGAAAGGGATGCTGCTCCCCTCTGAAGAATATTGACAGTACATCCCATTCCCATCACCGGCCATGTCAGCATTGTTAAATAACCTATAAGAGCTACAAAATCTCCAGGTGTAATTGATTTTTCTATTACTGCTATGCCTCCAAAGGTAAAAAGGAGCATAATAGAAATTCCGGAAATAAAATTAATAAGTGGAAAGAAAAACCCCCATAACCGTACCAGGTGCATATTGCTGTTTTTATACTCTTCATTTGTTTTGAAAAATTTATCTTGGAAAAAATCTTCTCTGGCAAATGATTTTATAACTCTAATACCGGATAGTGTTTCCTGAACATTTTCAGTAAGCCTTGAAAATCCTTCCTGTACAGCCTTAAAATATTTTCTAATAAGTTTTCCGGTTAAAAGGACAAGTAATGTAATTACAGGAAGAGGAATAATAGAGATAGCTGCCAGTTTAGGATACTCTGAAAATATAATAATTAAAATTGCTATAGTTAGAAAAGTCGCATCGACAAAGGCAACAAACGCCATCCCCGATGCCATTCTAATTGCCCTCATATCGTTTGTTGCCCTGGCCATTAGATCACCGGTTTTTGTTTTTCCAAAATAGGAGGATGAGAGAGTTAACAGATGGCTGAATAATTTGTATCTTAAATCACTCTCAATTCTTCTGGACGCCCCTATAATAAAGAAACGCCAGCCAAATCTGGCGATTGCAACGCCCAGAGCTATAATTATTATAAGGCCAACTGTTTTTCCGACAAATTCCAGAGAAAAGTCATTGGTACTAATATAGTCAATAACCTTCTTCATTAGTCTGGGAATATAGAGTTCTCCTGCATCTACAAGAATCAGGGAAAGAAACCCTGGTATATAAAAATATTTATATTTTTTTACCATTGGGATCAGAGTTTTAAACTCTTTAAGCATGTAGATATTCTCTGTATAATAAAACATTGGTTATTACTGACGACATGGCTCTAATATAACAGTTTAAGAGGAAATTTTGAACATAATTCTTTTTGAAGGGAAAAAAATACCGGAAAAACTAAGTATTAAGGATGAAAGAGCAAAGCATATACTCAAAATACTAAAACTGAAAGCTGGAGATAAGTTTAGCTGCGGCTCTGTAAACGGATCTGCAGGCAAAGGAACTATTACAGCAATTGATAGTGACTGGATCTATTTTAAATGGGAACAGACAGCAGGGTTCCGCTCCCTTTATCCCCTGACTTTACTGATCGGGTATACTCGTCCCATCAGTTCCAAAAGAATACTTCGGGAGGCTGCGAGCCTTGGTGTGGAGAAAATTATTTTTATAGGGACTGATACCGGAGAAAAATCCTACAGAGACAGTAATCTATGGAAGGGTGAATACAAAAAATATCTTTTAGACGGAGCTCAGCAGGCGGCTTCAACAGGGGTGCCCGATGTTGAGTTTTACAAGGACCTGCAAACATTTTTTAGAGACAATACCATTCAATCGATGAGTTCCGGTATTGATACTGGTTTTTCTAATACGGGTATGATTGTTCTGGATAATATTGAACCCTCTGTTAAGTTATCGGAATATACTTACAGGGGTAACAGCTGCCTTCTGTCCATAGGTTCTGAACGGGGATGGTCCGCCAGGGAGAGGGACATTTTCAGAAAACATCAGTTTGTTTCTGCATCTCTCGGCAGCAGAGTACTCCGTACCGAAACTGCAAGTACTGCCGGGATATCTCTGATGCTGGCAAGGATGGGATTGCTGTAGCTTGATATTATATACCTGGATGGTATATAATTTATATTATGGAGTTTGAGTTTGATGAAAGTAAGAACAATTCCAATCGGATAAAACATGGGATAGACTTCGCTCAGGCACAAGATATATGGGATGATCCTGATAGACTTGAAATTCCTGCTAAAACCAGCGAAGAAAAGCGGTATATTCTAATCGGAAAAATTGACCAGAAATTATGGACGGCCGTTTTCACACTACGCAAAGAAAAAATACGGATTATTTCTGTTCGAAGGTCAAGAAAACAGGAGGTGATAGCATATGAAGGCTAAAGAATTTGATAAAAAATTCGATGAGAATGAGGATATTACAGATTATCTCGATTTTTCAAAAACACGACGCCCCGGGAGAGAGCAAAAGCGGGTAAATGTCGATTTCCCAGTCTGGATGATTCAGTCTCTGGATAGGGAAGCAGATCGTCTAGGTGTCCCAAGGCAATCAGTAATTAAATTCTGGATTGCAGAGAGGCTTGAACATAGTCATGTTTAAATTAGTTTGTCAGGTTAGTAAATGGCAGGTATAAGAAATCTCGAAGAGCTTATTAGTTCTATGTTACCGGAGCTGATAGAAGGAGAATATGTATTCTGCACTATCCCCCATGGGGAATATGGTGAATTTCAGGAGCTAACTCCATTAGCAACCTTTATTGAAAAAGAGGGAATAACCCTGGTTATAACTAAAGAAAATGCTGATAAATCCCGACTTAAATACGATACAGTTTATAGATGCATTACTTTAACAGTTCATTCCAGTCTGGATGCAGTTGGGCTGACTGCTGCAGTATCAACGAAACTGAGTGAACATAATATTAGTGCAAATATAATTGCAGCCTATTATCATGATCATATTTTTGTACCCGCATCAAATGCGGTAGAAGCACTTGGTTTATTATTGGAATTCAGCCACTGATAATAGATTTTTTTACTATATCCAGATTATTTATGATAAGAAGTGTTAAGACTATAAAAAGTTGTCAAACATTGTTTTTGGTGGTATATTACAACTACTATAACTATTTAGGAGTACCTGTAGTGTCAACTGCTGTCAAAGTATCAGATAATTTAATAATAAAAGCTAAAATTAAGTCAAAGGTATTTAAACGTTCAATTGCCGGTCAAATTGAATATTGGGCAAGTATTGGTCAGGTTATTGAAGAAAATCCGGATCTCCCATTGCCCTTTATCCAGGAAATTCTTATAGCAAAAGAACAAATTAATGCAGGATTGGGAACGTCATATGTCTTTGGTGAAGGCGAATGAATGAAATTACTAAAATTATTCAGTCGCCTTTATTTTCCAGTCAAAAGAAAAAACTGCATAAAAACCAAATAAAAAACTTAGATGAAGCGATTAGAATTATTGCTCAAAATCCTGAATTTGGAACAGGGAAAGCAGGAGATTTAAATGGTGTCCAGGTGTATAAGTTTAATTTGATTAATACATTAGTTCTCCTTGCATACGAAATAGATAAAAGCACTCTTTTTCTTTATTCTTTTGGATCACACCAGAATTTCTATAAAGAACTGAAAAATTATATTAATAGATAGATATTATTCCCGGGTTTGGATTAGAAAGTATTTCCATCCTGTCCCGGAAAATTAAAAAGTAAAAAAATAGTTTTTCCACCCAATTCCCTCTGTAATTCCTGACTGATATTCAAATATTATGTACTATAGGGATAGTTAATAGTATGAGGCAAATGACATGAAACTTAGAATTCATCATATTGATGCATTTACCAATACAGTTTTTGAAGGTAATTATGCTGCGGTTATTGTTACTGAAAATTGGCTGTCCCATAAACTAATGCAGTCCATTGCAGAAGAGAATAATCTTTCTGAAACTGCATTTATAAAACGAATGGATTTAGAAAAATTTGAGATCCGCTGGTTTTCTCCTTTTACAGAGATTGATTTTTGCGGGCATGCAACTTTGGCTGCTGCTTTTGTATTATTTGAAGAAAACAGTAATCTGGAAAATCTGACTCTAAGAGCAAAAACTGTTGGTCAGCTGGAAATAAAACGAGGAAAAGACGGGTATATCGATATGCTTTTCCCTGATCGCTCTCCTGTCAGTATAGATAACATACCTGTTGAATTACTGAAAGGTCTGTCTATTGAACCGGCAGAAGTATTTCGTAACCAGCAGGCGTACTTTGCTGTTTACCGGAATGAAGAGGATGTTTATTCTGTAAAACCCAATACTGAAGAGCTGAAAAAGCTTGCTCCATATGATGTTGTAGTTACAAGCAAATCCCAAAGATATGATTTTATCTCCAGATATTTCTGGCCTGCCAATGGAATGACAGAAGATCCTGTTACAGGTTCCATCCATGCAGGGTTGGCACCTTTTTGGGCAAAAAGGCTTAATAGAACCACTATGACTGCTTTTCAGGCTTCCAGAAGAGGCGGAATTCTGAAGTGCAGTATTACCAGGAATGGTGTCATTATTTCCGGAAAAGCTGTGCGATATCTTGAGGGGTATATTTATGTCTGAGAAAATGGAAGCTGATAGATTCAGGTTAATTGTTACAAAGAAGATCCTTATGTTTATTGCAGGATTAATGTGGTTGCTGGTGGGTGTAATGCTTCTAAACTATGCCCGTCTTTGGTTGTCACTGGAATCGGGGAAAATAATGATTCTTTATTCAGGAGCTGGTGTGCTATCTGCACTTATTATTCATCATTTCGGATTTCTTCGGGTTGCAGATAAAAACCTACAGAGAATTTTTTCTATGAAAGAGAGGGTCTCGGTCTTTTCGTTCCTGACATGGAAGAGTTATATTCTAATTGCAGTAATGATAACAATGGGAATTACCCTCCGCCATTCTGCAATTCCTAAAAAATATCTGGCTGTTCTGTACATTGGTATCGGATTGGCACTTGCTCTTTCCAGTATAAGATATATTAGGTTTTTTATAAAAGAACTGATACTAAAAGGTACCATGTAACAGGAGGTTTCTATGCCCAGATTGATTGGTAATAGTATTATATTACGGGAATTCAGAAAAGATAATTTACCGTTTATTAATAGTTTTACTACAGATTATGAAATATGCAGAAATCTTTCGGATACTTTTCTTAAAAACCACCCTCTTGAAAGTACAGAGAAACATCTGAATTCCATTCTTGAGAACTCATCCGGTAACAGCCTGAATTATGTCATAGCAGAAAAGGATACACTTAATTATATCGGTTCAATCCATTGTTCCTGAAGGCCAATGAAAGAAGATCCTGTATAGGGTATTGCTAAAGAATTACTGTTTCTTTCTGGATAAAACCGGATTTAAAATCTTGCATAAATCTAGTTTTATTTATTGAAGTCTCCATAATAACCTTGTTTAGCACAGGGGATAGAAATATTTTCAGTTCAATATAACTGATTTTCAGTAAAAATCAAATCATTGGGATATACCTCGTTTGTGATTAAACTCTGAGGTATTATTTTCCTAAACGTTTGCCGATGATCCGAAGTATTTTCGTAACGTAGTGTAGAAAATATTTTGGATATCGGCTGTTGTGTGATTCGTCATTGGGCGTTTTATAATCCTAATTCTTTTCTTATTTTATTTTTAACAAGAGGGACTAATTCTCCTAAAGCCTTATTTGCTCCAATGATATCTTTTGTTTCCAATTTTTTTATAAATTTTTCAAAATTATCAATCTCATCTGTTTCTCCATATAATTGAAAATTGCTTCTTGCTTTTTCAAGTAACGGTAAAAAAATCGGATCAGAAAATGGATTGGAATTTTTTTGAATAAAAAACCAAACCTTTAAAAAAGACTCTAAAGAATCCATTCTATATTCTAAACGTTTTTTAGCAATTTCATGTTTTCTATTAATATATCCGTTTATAAACCATCCAACAATAATTATAATTACAGATGATATAGTTATATAATCTTTTATTTCCATTTTGTCCTCTTGTTAAAATATAAAGTTAGCCCAATGATGTCACACAACGATTGTGTAAACTCTATTGAGTTTACACAGCTAAATTGGCGGGCGATGCGCAATTGGGTATATTCGCCATTTATTATCATTTCTATAATCTCCTTACACAAAAAAATCATCTATTGGATTATTTATCTTATCTATAGCCCTTTTGGATACATGTGTATAAATTCCTGTTGTTTTAGAACTGCTATGTCCAAGTAGTTCCTGTATATATCTTAAATCAGTGTCTTGTTCCAGTAGGTGTGTTGCAAAACTACGTCGCAGCATGTGTGGGGTTACATTTTTTCTAATTCCTGCCTTGAGTGCTGCTTTTTTAAGAATATTAGCAATACTGGTTGGTGAATATTTACCGCCATTTTGCCCTTCAATTAAGTATTTTTTAGGTTTATATTCCCTATAGTATTTTCTTAGAAGTTGGAGCAAATTATCTGATAACCTCCAAGAGTAGCTAAACTCAAGTATATCACATTCTTCTGTTGATTCTCAATAAATTTTTATAATTTCAACTATCTCAGATTCATTTCAGATCTTCCAAAGTCATCAAATTAAAAATATGAAATGCCGGAGTCTCATATGGATGAGTTTCAAGGAGTGCTTCCACAACCCTTTTAATCCTGCTCTCTTCGCATGCAAATTCCAGGCGATACTCATTAACTTGTTCCAGTTTATTAATTTCTCCCAGAAAAAAGGTCGGTTTTTATGCCTTAAATGTTTAAAATGATGAGCAATGGGAACTGGGTAGAAGTGATAAGCTTCTGGATGGTTCCTCTTATGGTTCTTTTTCTTTTATTGAAACAGGTTTTGTCAAAGCAAATAAAATTCTTAAGCAGATACTTACTGAAGGTGTGAAAGATCTATTTTTGGATGAAATAGATCCCCTTGAGCTGGAAAAGGGTTATGGTTTCTTCCTGTACTTTCTTATGTAAACAGTTTTCCGTCAAATCGAAATCTCTATCTGGTAATTAGGCAGTCGCTGATTATAGAATTTTCACACAGATTTCTGGTTGGGGAAGATTATAAGGTAAATGAGATAATAGATGAAAATAGAGATAGAATTGTTTTTTACCCCTACTGTTTTGCATACTCAATGGCAATTTCTGAAGCCAGCCTGACATTATTATAAACAAGCTCTTTATTGGCAAAAAGACTTTTATCTCCTGTTTTATTATGAAGTCTTGCTAATACGTAGGGAGTAATTCCTTTTCCTTTTACTCCCTTTCTTTCAGCAGATTCAACGGCCTCATCAATAACACCAGAAATATATTTATTATCCATTTCAAATTCTTCCGGAATTGGATTGGCAATAACCATTCCACCCTTAAGTCCCAAGTCCCATTTTACTTTTAAAGCCCTGGCAATTTCTGCAGGATTATCGACTCTGTAATCAACCTTAAATCCGCTCTCCCTAATGTAGAATGCCGGAAAATTTTCTGTTCCATATCCAATAACCGGAACCCCATGTGTTTCCAGATATTCCAGGGTAAGACCTATATCCAGTATTGATTTTGCTCCCGCACACACTACCCCCACATTTGTACCAGCCAGCTCTTCCAAATCTGCAGATACATCCATGGTTGTTTGTCCGTTCCTGTGGACACCGCCAATACCTCCAGTTGCAAAAACTCTTATTCCTGCAAGGTCTGCACAAAGCATTGTAGTTGCTACTGTAGTTGCCCCGTCAATCCTCTTACTGATTATCATGGCCATGTCTCTTCTGCTGGCTTTTGTAATTCCGGAATCTTTACCCATGTGATCAAGATCGCTCTCTGTAAGGCCTATTTTTATTCTGCCTTTAATAATTGCTATAGTAGCAGGTACTGCCCCTGCTTCACGGATAATTGCTTCCGAGCGCTTTGCACTTACAATATTCTCCGGATAGGGCATTCCATGAGATATAATTGTCGACTCCAATGCTACTATTGGTTTATTATTATCCAAAGCATCTTTTACTTCTTCTTTTATATCGAGGTAATTGTTAATCATTTAAATTTTTCTCCACAAATTTGTTCAACATATTCCAGATTCATTTCCGGATTAACTGTTGTTTCCCCGACCAGTGCAGCCAGTGCAACTCCCGAAGCGAACCGGACTATTTTTTCTGAATTATAACCCTTTAGGGTTCCATATACAATGCCGGCCATAAAGGCATCACCTGCTCCTGTTGCATTTTGTATATTCGCAGTTTTGGGTTTGTGACGACCGTAAATATGTCCGTCACTATAGTAAACCCCTTCACTTCCAAGGGTAATAAAGATTCTTTTTATACCCAGTGAACGAAACCATTTTAGTGCTCTTGTTATCTCTTTTTCAGTTGATAATTTCATATCTGAAAGGAATTCAGCTTCCAGCCTGTTCATCTTGAGGGTGTGTACTCTGGAGAGAACGGGCTTTAGTGCTTTGGATTTTCCAACAGATACCGGATCGACATAGACAGGTTTATCTCTGAATGTTGTTAGTATATAATCCATTACCCCGGTAGAAAGGCAGGTGTCAAAAACTATTGCTTTCGCATTATCCAGGATCTTATACCGACTTTTAATAAGTTCCACACTTATACTGTCTGAAATGGTCATATCTGATAGAGCCAGTGCCATATCATTTGAATTATCCATAATTGCAAGGTAAACTGATGATCCCTTGTCAGGAAAAATAAATGTATGATCTGTTCCTATACTGCAGTTTTTGCAACTTTCAATAATAAGTTTGCCATTGAAATCTTCCCCAATTGCAGATAGAAGTTCAGTTTTTACACCTAACCTGGATAGATTTTCGGCAATGTTTCTGCTTACACCTCCCGGGCAGAATTTTATTTTTCCTGGATTGGAGTCCATGGCAATTATCTTATCAGAGGAAAACCCCTGTATATCCATATTGGCTGCACCTATGAGTGCGATGTATTCTTCTGACATTGGATATGTATACCATAGATTCAATGTATATTCCAGATTTTTTAAAAGGTCAAAGCTCCGGATAATATCCCGGAATTGACTACCCTGGTATTCATTGCTATTGTGGAGATAGAAGTCTCACTAAGGATAAGTAATGGATATAAGAATATTCTATAATATAATAATTGCTGCAGATGCAGGGATCATTTTATGATAAAAATGGTTGTTTTTGCAGGGAATCCTGGCCGGGAATATGAAAAAACCAGACATAATATAGGGTGGATGGTATTAAAATCTTTTACCGACTCTAATAATTTTATTTGGAAAAAGAAGTTCAATGGTTTATGGACTGATCATTTTGCAGGAACAAATAAAGTTATTTTTCTAAAACCGGAAGCTTTTATGAACCATACAGGAAAAAGTGTTCAGGCTGCGGCTCATTTTTTTAAGATAAAACCTGAAGAAATTCTTATTCTTCATGATGATCTGGAACTTGATTTCGAGAAGGTTGTATTAAAAAAAGGTGGTGGAACAGGTGGGCATAACGGACTAAAATCTATGAATCAGCATCTTGGAACCAGCGACTACTATCGATTAAGACTTGGTATCGGACGACCGGTTCACGGGAGTGTGAGCTCCTTTGTATTGGGAAGGTTTACGAAGGATGAAGAGATTGTTCTTCCATTATTAATAGATAAAGCTAGAAATTTACTTGAGAAAGTGCTGTTGTCTGAACTATCAGTTTAGAGAGCTTCTTGCAAAACTATTGCTTTTCAAGAAGCTGTTTGATTAAACGTGGAGCAGTTTTGAAAATACTTTTTTGTTCAAAAGAAATATCTCTTATTTCCAGTAAAATAGAGATTGATGCTGACATTGAATTTATCAAACCTGAATATATTTCGGAATATAATCTAAAGGATTACGATGCTCTTGCAGGGTTTGGATTAAAGGGGATTGATATTTCTCATTTCAAATGGATTCATTCCCTTGGTGCAGGAGTGGACTGGATTACTGGAAATAATACTCTTAATACAAATACAATTGTCACCAGAATGAATTCCGGATTTGAAACCTCCATATTTGAATATGTTATTTCGAGAGTACTTGTCGAATCCAACAATATTCTGACATATATGTCGGATAAGACGAATAAGAACTGGAACCCTGTATCCTCAAAACTTCTTGGGAATATTAAATTTCTTCTTCTGGGGACCGGATCGATTGGAACTGGGATAGCTAAAGGATTAAGTTTTTTTGGAAGTTCTGTTTCCGGGCTTAGCAGAAGTGGAGAAAGCTGTAAATATTTTGCTTATGTTTACACTATGGATAGCCTTTCTCAGCAGGTATTTGATGAGTATGTTATTATAAACACACTTCCTCTGACATCCGGCACCAGGGGAATTCTTAACATGGATTTCTTTAGAAAATTTAAATCTGCTGTTTTTATCAATGTGGGCAGGGGAGATTCTGTTGTTGAAAATGACTTGATTGAAGCATTAAATAAGGGAAATCTTGCCAGTGCCTGGCTGGATGTTTTTTCAGAAGAGCCCCTTCCTGAAAATTCGAAATTGTGGGCTACCAATAAAGTATACATAACACCTCATATTGCAGGACCGACACAGGTAATGTATATGGTTGCATCATTTGAAAAAACTTACAAAGCAATAATTAATAATGAAGTTCCGGATAACCGGGTTAATATAAATACAGGGTATTGATATTAACAACTATACATTTTGAGCCTGTTTATATCTTTCTCCCATATAGAAAATTTGATATATGTTTTTTTAGATCAACAGGTGCAAGGTCTGCATCCAGGAGAGACCCCCTCAGCATAGCTGTATACAGCAGTGGTCCCAGCAAAGAGGATGCTGTATGCAGGGGATGTTCTTTTTTTAAAATACCTTCATCCTGATATCTCTTTATAAGTCTGCTTATCTGCTTCATAATGCTAACCGGCTTTTCCAGTGCATTTCCCAGTTCCGGGTATCGGGATAATTCAGGAAGAAGCATTGCCATAAACTGTCCATGATGGGCTGCAAGATTCTGATACAGTTTTACAATCTGTAAGAAATCATCTTCTAAATTTCCGGAATATCTGCATGCTGATTCAAAATCAAATTGTCCTGCAATTGAGGTAACAGCCATTCTTACCAGTTGTGCCTTACTGCCGTACTTTCGAAACAGAGATACTTCACTTATACCTGCAGCTTCTGCCATCTGCTTTGTGGTAGTTCCTGAATAGCTGGATACCACCATTAGGTTCATGACAGCATGAAAAACTTCCTCGTCAATAACAACTTTCGGCATCTGCTACTCCCTGGATTCGATTATAGCATATGTTAGTATTGACTTACAATAAAAATGGTGATATGTTTTATTTAGTAATCACTAACAATAGGATGGCTTATGTTATCACTACTGGTTCAGACTCTGATATTTGCTTCCTCGGGGCTGCTTTCAATTGGATCTATTACTCTGGTAATTTTACTGCTTATCTCTGACCGGGGCTGGCGAAACGGACTGGCATATGCTCTTGGTTATACCGGGGCATATTGTGTAATAGGTGTTTCAGCAGTTGTCCTGGGATACCGAACAGTCCAAAATAATGGGAGTGAGCCTCCTTTGGCTGTATCTATCCTTTTATTTTTTCTTGGATTACTTCTTTTGGGGATTGCTTTTCGTAATAAGCGTAAACATTCTGTTGAGAATCCGGCTCCTCCCCGTTTTTTCTCCTTTGTTGACAGCTTGTCTCCCCTTAAGTCATTAGGTTTTGGTTCAGCTGTTTCATTAATCAACTTTAAAAATCTTGCTCTCTATCTGACTGCTCTTTCAGGAGTTCTTCTGAGTGATCTTCTGCTGCAGCAGAAAATAATTATAGCTTTGGCAGCTGCAATAGTTTTTTGTCTTTCAGTAATAATACCGGTTGGTATCTACCTGTTGTTTCCAAAACGTGCTGGTAGACTCTTAAACACACTTAAAAATGTTATACAGAATCATAGTCGTGCAATAAGTATTTGGGCACC
>JAJRQE010000067.1 GCA_024280415.1 Spirochaetota bacterium
AAAAAAGTTGGTCAGTCTCACATATGGTTTACTCCCTGGGACTTTCTTATACGCTGGTGGGGTGTTCAGGAAGCGATGATGGATTTAGTGCTTAGACCGGATATGGTTCATGCCTTTGTAGATAGAATGACTGATGCATGGATGGCAGAGCTTGATCAGTTTGTAGAGGGTAATTTTTTATCTCTTGATAATGACAATACCCGTATTGGTTCAGGAGGCTATGGGTATATAAGTGATCTTCCTGGAGATGATTTTGATCCGGATTATGTCAAGCCTGATAATATGTGGGGATGTTCAAATGCCCAGATATTTTCCGAGGTTTCACCTGAGATGCAGTGGGAATTTGCAATCGAACATTCTCTTCGCTGGCTGGAAAGATGGGGGCATACCTATTACGGTTGTTGTGAACCACTGCATAACAAGGTTCACTTGTTGCGAAAGATTCCAAACCTTAGAAAACTTTCAGTTAGTCCCTGGTGTGATACAGAAAAAATAATCAGTGAAGTTGGGGGCGACTATGTTATGAGTAGAAAGCCCAATCCTGCCGTATTTATTGAATCCAACTGGAGTACTGAACAGTCAGAGAAGAACCTTCGGGATTTTCTGGATAAAACTGAAGGTCAGTGTCATGTAGAAATTATAATGAAGGATATTTCTACGGTAAGTCATGAACCCAAAAGATTGTGGGAATGGGAGACCATGGCTTCCAGAATTGCAGAGGAGTATAGTAAATGACATCAAAGGAGAGAGTAGCAGCTGTTTTTGCCGGTGAAATTCCTGATAGAGTTCCTCGTTGGTGCGGAGCCTCTCCTGAGTTTTGGGAAAAGGCAAAGAAAGAAACAAATCTAAAAGATGAAGATCTTCGAGTACGTATGGGAGACGACTTTAGGCGTGTTTCCTCAGAATATAAAGGCACTGCTGTAGAACTTGTACCAGGTGCAACCTGGTGTTCTCCTTTTGGGATACAAAGAGAGGGAATTGGCTATGGTCAGCCTATGACACATCCCATGAAGGATGTTGCAACCATTGCAGAAGTTGAAGCCTGGCAATGGCCGGATTCTGATATGGTGGATATTTCGACTCTCAGAACTCAGGCCAATGTCTGGAATGGGCAGTATTCAGTTCTGGGTGGAGAGTGGTCTCCTTTCTGGCACGATGTAATAGATCTTGTCGGACATGAAAATCTCTACTATCTGATGTTTGATCATCCTGAAATGACAAAGCTGATTTTTGAGAAGGTTACTGATTATTATTTTGAAACAACAAGGATGGCCTTTGATGAAGCTGCAGATCTTATAGATATATTTTTTATTGGAAATGATTTTGGAGGACAGACAGGTCCCCTTATGGGAATAGAGATGTTTAATGAGTTTATGATACCTTCTCTGAAACGTTTCATAAATCTTGGGCATGACTATAATCTTCCGGTAATGCTCCATTGCTGTGGCGGCTACCGGGAGCTGATACCTTCGCTCATTGATGCAGGTATAGATGGACTTCATGCGCTTCAGCCAGATGCCAGAGGGATGGATCCAGGCTCTTTAAAACAGGATTTCGGAGATAAAATTGTGCTTAACGGATCGATAGATTCTCATAATATCTTAATAAACGGTCAGAGTCCTGAATGGGTGAGGGATCAGACAAAAGCAGTTCTTGATGTCATGAAACCCGGTGGAAAATATATTGGTGGTGCCAGTCATGATACAATTCTGGAGGAAACACCCGTGGAGAATGTTTTGGCTATGATGGATGCCATAGAAGAATTCGGTGAGTACTAGCTTTTGCTTCAGGAATTTTTGGTTATGTATAAAATGTCATCAATTTTAATAAAACCCCTTAATCTCTGAAGTAGAAATACCGTTTACGCTCTACTAAGGGATATGAGGTAATGAAGTATGAACGATAAAGAAGAAGCCCCCCAACCCCCTGAAGGGGGAGCTAAGAGTTGTCAACGGTCTGAAGGGGGAGATCCAAACAAGTTCCCTTCAGGGAATCTATGGGCTGATTTGAGTGTCAGTATTCCGTCAGTTTTGCATTCTGCTAATCTTCTTTTATATAAAGAATTGAAAGTAAAAGCAGAGGAAATGAGAGCTATGCCCACAGAGACAGAAAAATTATTGTGGGAAAAGTTAAGAAATAAACAACTTGGTATTAAATTCAGACAACAGCATGTAATAAATAAATTTATTGTGGATTTTTGTTCAATAAAATCTGCTTTGATAATTGAAGTTGATGGGAAAATACATATAAACCAAAAAGAAGCAGATACAGAAAGAACAAGAATACTTGAGCAAGAGGGCTATAAGGTTATAAGGTTTACTAATAAAGAGATTCTCAATAATATTAATAAGGTTCTTAACAAAATAAAAGAAGCTTCCCAGCCTCCTAAAGGAGGAGAAAAAATCTCGTAAGTGGATTACAAATATATCACATCCCTTAAGCCAATAGTCCCCTTTAGGGGATTTAGGGGCTTATTTCCCTACAGGATCCTCTCTCTACTAATTGTTGCTGAACCTTAAGTACATGCACCTCTTCAGGATAATGGGTAAGTCTGTTAATCATCATTTGGGCGGCTATTCGACCCATATAATTAGTATCAATATGCATGGTTGTTATCTGTGGAATGTAGGGCATTGAGTAATCGAGGACATCCCCCGGGGCCATAACTGATACATCTTCCGGAACCTTTAATCCCAGCTGATTCAGTATCTGCATTGTTCTTCCGGCAATATCATCATCAAGACAGAATATCGCAGTAGGGTGATCACTCTGCTGAAACAACCCCGCAAGGTCATTTCTGCAATGATCTGTACTGTTGGGATTATAAAAAACTTTATAGGTGTCAGGGAACTCAATATCTTTCTCATCCAGAGCTTTTTTAAAACCAATAAACCGGTCTGAAGAGAGCAAAGGCAGATCCTGTCTGTGGTAGTCCATAAAAAGTATCTTCCTGTGTCCCAGATTTATCAGGTGGGAGGTTCCTTCATAGGCTCCCTGAAAGTTGTCCACACAGACTGAGTAGAATTTAGACTGATAATTGTTGTTCATTACAACTATTACGGGTATCCCCCTGTTTTCCAGATGCAGAAAAAGGCTCTCCTTTCCAAAATGGATGGAAAACACTCCTTTGCATTCAATACTCTCAAGTTTCTCTGTTATCTCATCGTCTTCAGCATCATGGTGGAAGGGAATAAGTACAGTATTCAGATCTATTTTTTTAAGTTCCCTTTCTATATCTGCAATAATTGGTCTTATAAAGGGAAGGATGAAAGCCCATTCAGGATCTACACTGTAGAGTATTCCAATATTTGCAACTGCATTCAGACTCGAAGTACTTTTTTTCTTGAATAGCCGATAAACTCCGCTGCATTTAAAACCTTTATCCGTGTTTCCTCAGAAATACGCCCCCGGTTTGAGAAAACCATAGATGCCGTTGTCATGGACACACCTGCAATACTTGCTACATCTTTTAACTTAGGTTTCATGTTTCCCCTGATAAACTTCTTTACCAATATTTTATCAGTTTCGCAGTTAATGTCAATCTCTGTTCGGATTATACACTAATAAATGTTGTTTATGGATAATTATGGTGTCGATTCGGATAGTTTGCCAAAATATTTATAGAAATATGATAAATATTTAGTAAACTTTTACTTGACTTTGGCAAGTCTTATGATAAAGTGAATAAAAAGAGGAATAGCTTATGAGACGTTTTGGACAGTTGATTGGTTTAAAAAGTGAAAAAGAGGAATTATACAAAAAATATCACAGCAGGATCTGGCCTGAAATAGCTTCGATGATCTCAGAGTGCAACATTCACAATTATTCCATCTATCTCTTCAATAATCTTCTTTTTGCCTACTTTGAATATACCGGATCTAATTTTGAAGGTGATATGGCCAGAATGGCTGCAGATGAAAAGACACAGGAATGGTGGGATATTATGAAACCGATGCAGACACCCCTGGAGGAGCGTATGCCAGGTGAATGGTGGGCAGATATGGAAGAAGTATTTCATCAGGACTAAAAGGACTAAAAGGGAACTTGTTCCCTTTTAGTCAGATGTTTTTAACCAATACGGTAATTGTTGTTAAGGAGAGTTTTAGTGACATCCAGAGAGAGGGTTTTGGCAGCAATAAATCATAAAGAACCAGACAGGGTTCCCATTGATCTGGGATCAAACCCAAGTTCTGGAATTTCAGCAATAGCTCATGACAATCTAATGAATCATTTAGGGTGGTACGATCAGCCTACACTTATCTATGATGTTGTACAGCAGCTTGCCCAGCCTGGAGAAAAACTAATTGATCTGCTGGGAGTGGATGTTCTCGATATTGGAAGAGCTTTTAATACAAGTAAAGATGACTGGAAAGTTGTTGAAATGGCAAATGGCAGAACAGGATATTATCCAAAATGGTTTAACCCTGTAAAAGATGAAAAAGGAAACTGGAATGCATATCATAAAGACGGCACACTCATTGCCGTCATGCCTGAAGGAGCTACTTTTTTTGATGAAACTGTTTTTCCATTTTTAGAAGGTTATCCCGATTCAAGGACTGCCATGAATGAATTGCTTGATGAAGCAATGGATAAGGTCTTATGGCAGAATCTTGTTCACAGCCCATGGGATCATGCAGGAACACCCGGTTTCTGGGATAAGCTTCGGGAAGGAGCCCTCCATTTAAGGAGGACAACCGACAAGGCTTTAATGATTGTTTTTGGGGGTAATCTTTTCGAATGGGGAACCTTTATTCGTAGAATGGATAATTTCCTTATGGATCTTTATATAGACAGGGATAACGCCTCTATCCTGATAGAACTCCTAATGGAACGCCATATGAAGACACTGGAAAAAGTTTGTTCCAGTGTAGGAGATATCGTAGATATTATCCGTTTTGGAGATGATCTTGGAATGGATTCCGGTCCCTTTATGAGTCTGGATATTTATAGAGATCTTTTCCATGATTATAGAAAACAGATGTCAGATTTTGTTCATAAAAATAGTTCGATGCATACATTTATCCACTCATGCGGATCTATTCATCAATTTATTCCAGGTTTAATAGAAGAAGGAATTGAAATAATTAATCCTGTGCAGACAAACTGCCTGAATATGGAACCAGGGAAGCTAAAGAAAGAGTTTGGTGAAGATATTGTTTTCTGGGGTGGTTCCATGGATCCCCGAGAGATTCTAAACAAGGGAACTATAGCAGATGTGAAAGCAGAAACAATTAGAAGAATGGAGATATTTGCTCCTGGCGGAGGATTTATTGTTAACAATATCCATAATATTATGCCCGATGTTCCTCCTGAGAATATTCTGGCATTTTATGAAGCAGCAAGAGA
>JAJRQE010000068.1 GCA_024280415.1 Spirochaetota bacterium
TATAAATGCAGAAACTACCCCGAGTATATGGATAACACTACCAAAAAAAAATGGAAAAGCTTCTGTGCCGGCAGAGTAATGTTCCCTCCTGAAAAACTAATAAATGACTACCAGTTTTTTCGGAGAAAAATTGAAGAAAATCTAATGAATAATGAGCTTACAACCACCCAAAAGGTTGTTCTTAAAGCTCTGGATGAATATGGAGAAATAATCCGTAAAGAAGTTCTCGAATACTCAGACATATAAGACATTACAGTTTAAGTCCTTTTCTTTAGATCATACTTTCTTCCTCTTTATGGTTTTAAAATATCAATTAGTTTTCGATATTTTTTTATTTTCCTATATTTCTTCTATGTTTCCTATTGTTGAATCCTCCGTTCCTACTAAAGGTACTAAAGGTGCATGACGACATATCCTATACTACTTAATTCCAACATAACATCTTCCAGACTTGTTTCACCATTAAGCATCAGACCAATCTGTTGAGTTTTATAATCAACTTTGAGGATCTTAACACCAGGTAAAGCGGATAGAGAAAAAGTTACGGTTCGTTCACATCCGCTGCAGCTCATCAGTCTCTCACCTGTTACCTCTAAAAGTTCTTTAGTCATTATTATCTCCTTTAATTTGCACCTATGGAAACGGGATTACATACATTGAAAGAATAATTTCAACAAGACCAAGGACAATAAGAGTAACTCCTACCACCCCGTAATAAACCCTACGGTATTTTCCACTTACTTTGATAATCCAGCTGCTGGCCCTGTTACTTAAAACAGCTATAAGAATAGGCATACTCAGCATAATCCCAAAAATAAAGAGGGAGACTCCTCCCTTGATCCAGTTACCCTCAGCTGCAGTCCCTGCAAGTAGTGCCAGAACCAGAGGTGCCACACATGCTGTAATATTTAACCCGAATAATGCACCCATTCCAGCAGGAGACATCTTATTAGAAAGCCGCTTTTTCCCACCCAATTCCAGCCCGGGCAGTATAGGTTTTCGACTTCCCACGATAAAAAGCAGACCCATAATTATAATAACTACATTTATAATCATTTGAAACCACCACGTAAAAGTTTCCACTACCTGACCAAGGACACCTATTATCAGACCCAAAGCTGTTAATAGTAAGGCACGGTTCAGGGCAAAAAGTATCCAATTCTTAATTCTTTGTGCCTTCGTATCCTTTGTAAATCTGTGAGCTATTGCAAGATTTACCCCCAAGGTACAGGGAGTAAAAGAACCTCCTGCTCCTGTTATAAGAGCCATAATAATCAGACTCATAGATTACTCCTCCTACTCCCGGTCAATAATCCTCCTCCCGTAAATGAATTAATTAATACAAGACTTACACTTGCAACCATAGCTGCCATTGCCCAAACAGGCTGGACCAATCCTGAAGCTGCAAGAGGAACACCAATTCCATTGAAAGAAAATGCAATCCACAGATTCTGTACTGTCTTTCTGTAAGAGGATCGTCCAACAATAAAGGCTTCTGTAATTGCACTAAGTCTTGATCCGGTTAAAATAATATCCGCAGCCTCTATGGCAATATCCGTACCGGCACCAATAGCTATTCCTATATCCGCCTGCATTAAAGCTGGTGCATCATTAATTCCATCACCAACCATAATAACCCTGTCTCCTTTCTGCTGGAGTTGGTGAACGATATCTGATTTTTCCCAGGGAAGGACTTCTGCATACACCTGGATAATACCAACCTGCGATGCCACTTTTTCTACTGTCCTACGATTGTCGCCTGTAAGCATTACAGGCTGAAGACCATGTAATTTCAGACTGGAAACAAGACTCTCAGCATCTTCTTTTACTGTATCACTTATTGAAATAAGACCTGCAGCTCTACCATTCCGACCTATTACAACAACGGTCTTTCCCTCACTCTGCAGTATTTCAAGATCCGCCCTAAATAATTCCAAATCAAAACCCATCTCCAGAAAAAAACGGGGACTGCCTACAATAATAATCTCACCTGCAATTGCTGCTTTAGCCCCCTTTCCCGGTAGAGCCTCAAAACCATCGGTATCTTCTATATCCAGATTCCGGGACTTAGCAGCTGACACAATTGCCGAGGCTAAAGGATGTTCGGACTCAATCTCCACACTTGCAGCAAGCTGCAGTAATTTATCTGAATCTGTTCCATTGCTACTAATAATATCCACCACTGAAGGATGCCCCTCTGTTATGGTTCCTGTTTTATCCAGAATAACCCATTTTATATCCTTAAGAATCTGAAATACATCTCCGGAACGTATAAGTATGCCCCGTTTTGCCGCCTCACCACCTCCACGAATTATTGCAAGAGGAGTTGACATCCCCAGAGCACATGGATACCCCATTACCAGGACAGCCAATGCTGCAAATATTGCACGAGTCCAATCAGGGGAAGCACCTGCTAAAGTTAAACCCAGAGTCCATACAATTAATGACAATCCACCAAAAATAAGAACACCAGGCACAAACCAGCTGAGGATAATATCAACAAGAGCCAGAATACCTGGTTTCATTGCACGAGCCTCATTGATATGCCTCGCGATTTTAGCCAGAAAGGAATCTTTTCCGACCTTTAGGACTTTAACAGTAAGTACTCCATTTTTATTGATAGATCCTCCTGTCACCGAATCACCATTGGATTTACGGACAGGGACAGGTTCCCCTGTGATAAGACTTTCATCAACTGATGAATTACCTGCAACAATAATACCGTCAACAGGCAATGATTCACCGGGGAGAACCTTAACACGATCTCCAGGAGATATAGTACTTATAAGAACCTCTTCCAGTTCTCCATTTTGCATAATTTTTCTTGCCGTTGCTGGCTGTAAAGCAAGGAGAGCTCGGACAGATTCGGAAGCACGGGTTCGTACAAGGAGAGAAACCCAGCCTGAAAGAAGGTGATAGGTGGTTATATAAGTAGCAACAGCAAAAAAATCGGGTGCAGGAAAAACAGGATTGAAGACCCCGATCCAACCACCTGCCAAACCGGCAAAAGCTCCGAATTCCAAAAGAACATGCTGATTAAATATTCCCCTGCGTAAGGCCTGTACTGCCATACTAAGTATATGCCACCCGGCAATAAAGGTTGTCAGATGTGCTACAGTAATCATTACAGGTTGGAACCAGGGTTCCCTGAACCCGACCCAGCGACCCACCATTACAACAGTAGTAATAAAAGTAAGGACAGCGCCCAGGATCATCCTTCTACGGGCTGTATCAAGATCATTCTGCTGTTGTTCAAACGCAAGTATCTTATCTGTGTTCCGGATAGTATAACCTATCTGACGCAGAGTATCACGGAGTTTAGTTGGGTTACACTTAAGGGGATCATACTCAACGAGAGTTTCCTCATGAGCCAGGCTTACATGGACGGTCTCTACACCTTCTAGCCGTCCAAGGGCTTTCTCTATCGTTGTTGTGCAGAAAGAACAAGCCATTCCTCCTACACTAACCTGAAGCTTCTCAGTATTAATCATTAGTTCCTCCCTAAGATGTCATTACTAAAGAAAGTAATGGTTCCATCTACTGGAAGGTCAAGATTATTAAAAACTTACTTCTATTTAAGTCAGGAATCCCCAAATACAATATTTTCGATAAGGTGGCAGGTACAGCCCCGGTCAATATTTTCCAATTCTGGAAAAGATGCAGCCTGATTCCTGATATCCGTCAATTCATTCCTAAGCCTGTTAAAGGAGAGAATTTTTTTGTCAATTGCAGAAATTTCTTTCTCAATAAGATTAAGGACATAAGAGCAGGGGGCCTTTCCACTCTGTCTAAGAGTAAGAATATCACTTATATTTTCCAGAGAAAAATCAAGAGAACGTGCTCTGAGTATAAACGAAATTCGATCGATATCACTCTGGTTATAAACCCGATATCCTCCGGATGAACGCCTGGGAGCCGGTATAAGACCAATACCTTCATAATACCTTATTGTTTTTGGGTTTACTCCCAATTCAACAGCAACAGCACCAATTTGTTTACCATTTAGCTCCATCTGCAATACCCCTATCCATTTAAAATAGACAAAGAGGTAACCCATGTCAAATATATTAAAATTCAGGCCTTTTATACTTTTATTTATTTTGATTGTGATATTTGGTTAAGTACTGACGAAAAAATTCAATCCTTTATTTTAGGGGATTTTTTAAAGGCAGGGCAATTTTTACCGGTAGCCCTCTTTACTGCAATTGACGGCAGGTTTTTCGACTTGACACCAAATACTTTACAGCTTCTGGGAAACTTCGGTTCCCAGGTTACGGCAAAATAGATACATTTCAAACAATTTGGGGGTCGGTCAGGTATATTCATGATAGACAGACATTGTAGTACTGGATAGTATATAAATCAATATGGATAAAAACTTAAATAACCCAGACTTAGACGAAAAACAGAAAGCACTTCTTATATGTATACAGTATCCGGATATGGATAAAAATGAAGCAGAAACTCACATAAGTGAACTTGAAAGTCTTGTTGATACAATGGGAGCAGAGGTTGCAGGATCTCTCATTGTTCCTCTTAAAAAGAGAAGCCCCAAATATTTCGTAGGGAGCGGAAAGGCAGATGAGGTTGCAGAACTTGCAGAAAAACTTGAGGCAGAACTAATAATTTTTGATAACGAACTATCACCGGCCCAGCAGAGAAACCTGGAGGAACTTACAGAAAAATGTGTAATAGACAGGCACGAAGTAATTCTTGATATTTTCGCAGGCAGAGCCACAACAAAAGAAGCTGTCCTTCAGGTAGGACTGGCAAGAATGGAATACTCTCTGCCAAGACTTACCAGAGCATGGACCCACCTTTCAAGACAGAAAGGTGGAACAAAGGGTACAAGAGGAGAGGGTGAAACTCAGCTGGAGGTTGACCGGCGTATAGTACTTAATAAGATTACCAGGTTAAAAAAGGATCTTGTTAAGGTAAGGGAGCACCGTAAAACTCTGCGCAAGCAGAGATCAACAGTACCTGTTCCGACAGGTGCAATTGTAGGGTATACGAATGCTGGAAAATCATCACTCCTTAACATTCTGACAGGTGCAGACGCATTCGTTGAGAACAAACTCTTTGCAACTCTTGATCCTACAACCCGAAGGGTTACCCTCCCGGGAGGACAAAAATTTCTATTAACAGATACTGTTGGTTTTATACGAAAGCTCCCCCACGATCTTGTAGATGCATTCAGATCAACATTGGAGGAGACTGTCCTCGCAGATTTTCTTATTCATGTCCTGGATATTTCACATCCTGAGGTTGAAGAACAATACAGAATTACCCTTGAGGTTCTTGATAATCTTGGTGCCGGTGATAAACCTATGCTGGTTGCCTTTAACAAGATAGATTTAAAGAATAATAACCCTGCTAGAGACAATATTGGTCTAAATCATCCTGATTCCCTGTATATCTCAACCAAGACAGGAGAGGGAATAGAGAAACTCTCCGAAAGAATTGAAGAATTACTTAACAAAGACAAGAAGATAGTCGAACTTCTAATACCCCCGGACAGGTATGATCTTATTTCCATGATACATAGGGAAGGGACAATTCTACAGGAAAAATATAATGAATCAGGTTCTGTTATAAAAGCCAGGATTCCAGGGAAAATATACACCAAACTGGAAAAATATCTGATTACTTAAAATTAAAGGGAATGATAGAAATAAAAAAGCAGATTAACCATCACTGCATCCATCATTAAAGCCCATAAAATCAAAAAGTTCCGACTGTATCCAGATAAAATTACCATTTTCAGAAGGAACAAGGAATCTGGCAGACTCAGTTTCCGCACCTTCCTTGGTAAACACTACAACTTTTTCAACAGCAAGAACCGGATAGCACTTATCTTTATCGAACAGATTGGCCATCTTTATATAATTCGAAGACATATGGGGGAAAAAATCTGTAAATGCCTTTTCAAGATCATCCTTAACCCGGACATAAAACCTGGATACCTGTGTTATCATTATTTCCTCCTGTTTTCTTAGAGCTAAAGCCACCACCTTTGGTGGTTATTGTGGAGGGCTTATCCTTGAAAATTCCCCCTCCTCTCTTTATGGCTTTAGCAGCAATGTAAGCCCCTTTGGGGCGCCACTTGCAAACCACCTCCTATGGGGGTGGTTGTTGATTCAACTGTATGTCAAAATCAGTTTTTTTTCAAGAACCCCGCAGAGTACACCTTACTTCTTATTACCCTTAAACCAAAAGAATCTTAGATTCATGAAACCGGCTGATAAGCAGCCGGTTAACAAAATTAAAGCAATTAAAGTTACTGAAGTTTTTTGAGTAATTGATCTGCAGAATGACCAATATCACTGGATGGATTCATTTTTACTGTTATCTGCAGTTTTTTGACTGCATCATCATCCCTGCCCAAACCTTTAAGAGCAGAGGCAGAAAGGTAATTAACCGCCTGTGCTGTGGCTGAAAAATCATCATTCCGTAAATATTCCTTAAAAATATAGAGAGCTTCATTGTAGGCCATTGAATCAAGGAGAAGGGAACCCTTTAGAACTATATAATCGGGATAATACTCTGCATCGTAATCACCCTCAACCTTGTTAAGATAGGAGAGAGCCCTCCCTGCAGACCCAAGCATATAGTAGCTGTAACCAATATAGTAGTTGTAATTTGAAAGCTCTTCATCAAATGCATAATCTAATTCTTCAGAAAGCAAACTGATTGCATCCTGAAACTCACCGTCATCTATCATGGCAACGGCTTCATCCATAATCATACTATCTTCGGAAAGCCACTCAACATCCTCTGTTTCCGTGGCGGCACCTCTGACACCCATAACCGCTGTCTGAACATTTGACCGGGTATTATCACCGGATAAAAATTTCTTAAAGACCGGGTTATTACCCCAGGCCGAGACCTTTGTACTCTGAGATATCAACTCACCAATTTTATAAGTTCCGGATTTGTTAAGAAGGAGTGTATTTCCATTAGTGTCAATCTCAACCATGGACTGGGCAGCAATTTTCAAGGTACTATTACTGTCAATAGTATCTCCAATGAAAAGTTCATACCACTCCCCACCTTCACTGATAAAAACATTACCTTCTGAATAAGCAATAGTAAATTCCTCTGCTGACAGTGATATGGCAAATATTAATACCATCAATAAAACTATCGTATTTTTCTTCAAAACTAACCTCCGGTCGCTTATAATATAAAATTACTAAGCTCCAGTTTACACCATTTTTAATAAAAGTTCCAATTTTACAAGTACCTTATTATTTTATTCTACTTTTGACTGCTTAAACTCTTCATAAATGTCAGAGATTTCCTCCAAAAGCTCTAAAGGTGCTGATATATGTCCCCATCCCCGGTTGAACTGGAATAGATTGGTAAAGGGTCTGGTTGCATAGGA
>JAJRQE010000069.1 GCA_024280415.1 Spirochaetota bacterium
AAATTGTTTTTTTCCTTTTTAAGCAGCGGTGTGCCTGTGAATCCAAGATAACAGGCTTTGGGAAACATCTGCCGCATACGGGCAGAGAAAGATCCAAACTGAGTACGATGACCTTCATCCACAAGAATAAAAATATCAGAGGACTCATCCTGATATTTCTTTAAAGTATACGCTTTGTCGAATTTATGAATCAGTGTAGTAATAATACCAGATTGCTTCTCTGTAACCAGTTCCAGGAGATTACGTCCGGAAGTAGCTCGATTCGCCTCAAGACCGCAAGCCGCAAAAGTATTGCCAAGCTGCCTGTCCAGATCGTCCCGGTCAGTAACCAGTACAATGCGTGGACTCAATATTTCAGTTTCCAGGGCTAGATTTCGTGCCAGCATAACCATTGTCAAAGATTTTCCGGAACCTTGTGTGTGCCAGATAACACCCCCCTTGCGGGAACCTGTACTATCAAAGTGCTGAATGCGATTAAGAGCTCCTTTTATAACAAAATACTGCTGATAACGGGCAATCTTTTTAATTCCTCCATCAAAAACTGTAAACTTCCATGCCAGTTCCAAAAGTCTCTCCGGACGACATAAAGAATAAATAGATTTATCCTGCTCGGTAACAAGACGATCCGATTCTAAAGACACAGAATTAGAACTAAATATAGCTTCAATTTTTGAAACAACATCTGGATCAAGTGGATTATTAATAAAATCATGCAGCTTTGAAAATTCACTATCCTCTTCATCCATTTTAGGTTCTTTCCATACACTCCAAAATTTTACAGCTGACCCTGTTGTTGCATACATGGCGCTGTTCTTGTTTATTGCCAAAACCAGTTGTGAGTATATGAATAACTTTGGAATGTAATCATTATTTTGATTTCTGATAGATTGAGAAACTGCCTGCCGGACTTCCACATGGGGAGCCTTGCACTCAATAACACAAAACGGGATACCATTAACAAACAGTACAATATCCGGACGAGCAGTTTCGGTACTTCTGGAGCGTTCAACACTATATTCCTGTGTAACATGAAACCTGTTACGCAGGGGGTTACGCCAGTCTATATAATTCAGGTTAAAACTTTTAGAGTCTCCCTCGATAGTCTGCTCCATGGCTGTACCCAGGGTGAGCAAGTCATAAACAGCTTCATTGGTTTTCTGTAATCCGTCATACTTGATATTTTTAAGTTTCTGAATGGCCGACTGGATATTTTCTTCGCTAAAAAGAAACTCACCACCTTTGTATCGAATCCGGTTTATTTCTTTAAGCTGATTCCTTAGAATACTTTCCAAAAGGACATTTGATGTTCTGTCCTGCCTTTCATGAAGTGCTTCAGCAGGTGTTAGATATTCATACCCCAGGTTAATAAGAAGCTGCAGAGCCGGAATTTGAGATAAATACTTTTCGTCGATCGAAAAAGAAGTCATGGATTTACTCCGAGGGCATGCCAGTAAGGTTTAAAGCTGGATTCTACTATATCGCCAACAAAGATGGCTTCCCGATGATTAATCGCTTCAAAATGTTCCTGCATGGTTTTCCCTCCAATGGTAATTCCTTCCAGGGCGACCTTGGTTTCTTTTAATGTTAAGGTGTTGCCTTCGATGGCGTTGGAGTTGTATGTCCAGCGAAGGACAATGTCCTCGTGAAGGTTGGAGACGATCTCTGGCAGTAATGGGCGGTATGAGTCTAGGGTTTGTTTTAAATGGTCTAGTTTTTGGTAATTAATCATTTGTGTGCTCCCTATACTTGTTTAATTTTTCAGGTTTTACCCGCCACAAACCAGTAAGCATCTTCTGCATCAACCCACGTTTCTGTGTTTTGTATTTTTCCACCAGCTGTTTAAGCAGATCGATATCCTGCTGAGCAGTGGATAATGTCTCGGCTATCTGTTGTTGTTCTTCAATCAATGGAAGAATTACTTGAAAAGCATCTACATCCTTTTTCTGAATGTTAGGTAAACCAGAACCAACGCGTAAGTTCATTATTTTTTGCTGGTTCATTCTTAAAAAAAAGAAAAGATAGTAATTATTTACACATGCATTGAGATTAAGCAGTGAATAACAATGACCACCTGACCAGAATCTTTCTGAATTGAAATTAACATATTCACAAGAATTACCACTCTCACTAATAATTATTGTTCCAACTTCAGTATTCCAATCGTCCGTTCTTCCAGATGGTTTAATTCCACCATTTAAGGCATAATAAGCACCATCAGCTTTCATATGAGCTACATTTAACTGTTTACCTTTTGTGACTTTGCAAACATCTCCTAATTTTTTTTTCGCCCACTCGTTTTTTTCTTTTATTAATGTATGTAAAAGCCACTTAAACCGCTTCACTTTCACCTGAACCAACCGTTCGATTATCTCAATGGCCTCATCCCAGGTAAACAGCAAATCAGCAATAGCTTTCTGCTCTGAAAGTGCTGGAACAAGTACAGGAATTATTTCTACCAAGCCAAGATTTAAATTACCCTGCCCACTGCTGTTACTTAATGCTCTAATGTTGTGATAATTAAACAGCAAGTACTGATACAAAAATTTACTATTACAACTAGCTTTGCAAGCGATTGTTGCGGTATTTTGATTTGTGCAAGCTTCGATATTTAGATATCCCACTTGTCCACGAGTTTTCCCTTGTCCAATCATACCCAAAACAATTGTTTTAGGAGGAACCATTTTGGCTGAAGAGTTTTTCAATCCTTCTTCCGTGATAAATTCATCAATATCATTTTTATTTATAATACAGTTTTGAATCTGAGTTGTTTTTATCCAAGGGATATTTCCATTCCAATATATTGGATTCGATCGTGAGGGCGTTCCACCTGATGAAATAATGGCAACTTCTTTTAGTTGAGCATATGCCCAATCCACCGGAATCATCCCCGCCTTCGTCTTCTTCATTTTCTTTGATGCCTGCAATGATTTCATATCTACCCTAAAATTCCTTTAATACTGCTTAGCCAGTTTTCTAAGTACTCTTCGCCCCATACTCCTGAAAGTTGTCCAAGTTCCATTCCAAAACCTGATTTGACTAACCTTGGTCCAACCTCCGTATCCATCAGCTGCTTAAACTCTGCTGTTTGTTCAAGTGTAGACAAGTTAACAAATCCTGGCTCATTAAGCTTTAGCCAGATAATCTCCAGACTTCGAAACAATGCCGGCCAACAGATCCATTGAATGTTTTGTCCCGTTGAATTTAACAAAATCTTCATCCATGGATCCGGATCTATATAATACACTCTGCCTTTTTTGGCCTCCGGAAAATGGATCACCGATGAATGTCCCATTTCAAAAAGAACATCCTGAACAGAACGCCAGGCATAGTAATTCTGATCCGCAATTTCCTGAATAGTTCCTTTATGGTTCAGCAGCAAATATAAGAGAATCTCACTTCTGGAGCTTATCCCCATCAACCCTCTTATCTGCAGCAGGAGACTGGGTATTTTCTTCCCGGGAAAAGGTTTCGACAAGCCTCTGGGTTCGACAGGATTACGTACAAGACCGTATTCAAGAAAATTCTGATCCCTTTTCCCACCCACAGGCATAGGTCTGCCGGATTTTAGATAAAAGAGGTTATGCATATCCTCTTCTGAATCTTTTTGCTCCGCCAGGCTTTTCCATTTCAGGCCTGATTTCCGGCTGTGAATTTCTCCTGCAACAGCATGGATAATCTGTGATGATTGAAAGCCCTCTTTTTTCATAATCGCTTTTAGACGCTGAACGTTGATAAACCTTTCGTTTAATATCAGCCAATCGAAAATTTCATCAAAAAGCCGCTGATCATATCTGGCTATGGAGGCAGAAAACAGGAGAAGAGCCTCCGGATCGATAACCCAATTATCTCCGCTGTCGCCGTACCCGGCCACACCCAGAGACGACCATTGCCGCCAGAGAAACTGGAGAAATAATTCTAATAATTCATCTCTAAATTCCTGAAGCTGCATCGCTATATCCTAATTGAGTTAACAGATCCTTCAGGATCATGGTATATCCCTCTGAAACATCGTGTGTTTGTGACCATTTTGCCGCCATGAAAACTTCATCCTCAGTCGGATTAAGAGCCAGAAAATCTTCAATATGATAACCTCCGCGATCGACGGATGCATAAAGTTTGAAGTGTATCTGGTCCAGTCTGCCTATAAAATGAACTATCAAATGCGTGCCGAAACTTTTTAATATAAGCCTGCTCTCAAACCCTTCAGGCAATCCCATTCTGAATAAATCTGCAGGGCCGGTATTCAACCAATCTTCAGGAAGGTTCAATGTCCTTGCGACAATTAATGCCGCATCAATTAGATTTACAGGAAGGGGATCAGGATCAAAAAGTCCTGAGTCCCCTTTTAATGCGACAACATCAACATCCTTTGTAGTTCTGGAAACCAATTTGGTCGTGATCAACGCTGATCCACCACAAACAACAATCTCTATAGGATCACCACCGGAGGAACGGATCCTGCTTTCAAGAAGAGAAAGAGCTTGATCCAGTTTTTTATCATCAAATATTTTCATTGTTACGTTATACCCCTATATTACATTGTTACAAGGTAATAATAACACAAATTCTTATTATCTACCAGAATAATCCATTTTGATCTCACCTATAAATCTCCTTCAACTTCTCCGCCATCTTCACACGTACCTCTGTCAGTTCTTTTTCCAATGTATCAATTTCCAATTGCACCGCATCGATATCGATCTCCTCTTCAAAGGTATCTACATAGCGGGGAATATTGAGGTTGAAATCGTTTTCCCTGATCTCTTCAAAATTAGCCACATGAGCGTATTTCTCAACCTCTGCTCTGGCTGTGTAGGTTTTCATTATTTCTGCCAGATGTTCTTCCGAAAGGGTGTTCTTGTTTTTTGCAGATACAAAATTTCGGCTGGCATCTACAAAAAGGACATTCTTACTGCTTTCCTTCGACCCGCCCCTTTCCCTTGAGCGGTCAAATACCAGAATAGCTACCGGTATATTGGTAGTAGGAAAGAGATTGCCCGGAAGCCCTATCACTGCATCAAGGAGGTTTTCTTCGATCATCTTTGTACGGATCCGACCCTCGGCAGCACCACGAAAAAGAACTCCATGAGGAACAACAACTGCAACACGGCCTTCTTTTTCAAGAGCCGTCTCGACCATGTGGCTTATAAAAGCCCAATCGCCTTTACTTTTAGGTGGTATCCCACGCCAGAAGCGATTGTATTGATCACTCTCAGCATTTTCAGCTCCCCACTTATCCAGTGAAAACGGTGGATTGGCTACTACACAGTTAAACTTCATTAGACGGTCATCTTCTACTAGCAATGGACTATTCAAAGTGTCACACCACTCCACCCGGGCACTGTCAAAACTGTGAAGAAACATATTCATTCGACAAAGCGCCCAGGTACTGCCGTTGGACTCCTGCCCAAACAGTGCAAAATTTCGGTCACCAACCTGTTTGCCAGCCTGGATTAGAAGCCCCCCGGAACCACAGGCTGGATCGCAAATTAGATCACCGGGTTTTGGCATTGCTAATTTGGCTACAAGTTCAGTAACTTTCAACGGAGTAAAAAACTCACCAGCCTTCTTTCCGGAATCCGAAGCAAATCGCTCAATCAGATAGATGTAGGTGTTTCCAATTACATCTTCCGAAACAAGGCTGGGTTTCATATTCAGCTGAGGTTTATGAAAATCTTCCAAAAGTTGTTTTAAACGGCGGTTCCGGTCTTTTGTTTTCCCAAGATTGGCTTCGCTATTGAAGTCAATATTACGAAAAACACCTTCGAGCTTGCTCTTATTGGATTCCTCAATGTGATCCAGAACAATATTAATCAGCTCACCAATATTTGCGGCTGCTCTACGATCATAAAGACTGTAGTAGTTAGCTGGAAATTCATCTAAAACCGTCTTTATTCCTGTAACGTCATTCTTCTCGGTAAGTTTTACAATCGGAAGAACAAAACGTTCACGCTCCAGTTTGCGTAAAATGCGCTCTTCATCATCACCATACTGCTTCTGGTAAGTTTCATAATGATCCTGCCAAACATCGGAGATATATTTTAAAAACAACATTACAAGGATATAATCTTTGTATTGTGCTGGATCAACAACGCCTCTAAAGGTATCACACGCTGCCCATGCCGCATTATTTATATCTTTCTGATCAATTTTACTATTCATGCTTTAATCCCCCGGTTGCATGGGCGAGCAGGAAGCTTGCTTCCGACCAGCCCTTTTGTTAATTTCATTAGTATTGTTTCAACATATTGTTTTCGTTTTTCTGTTAGTGCTCTCAAAACTGTTTGTTCCTGGGAAGATAATAAAGCCAGTTCAACAATGCTTTTCTGTTGTTCCAGAGGAGGTAAAGAAACCTCCAGATTTTCAACAGTTTGCTTACTGATCATCTTTTGAGTCGTTCCATCGGCTTTGCTGGTTAGAAAAATCTGTGCTTCCCTCTGGTTTATATACCAGTTCAGATATTCAGGAAGAATCCTCTCAATCGCTGTAACCCTGATCCTTAATAAGGGAGCAGCAACAACAGCTTTACCCGGAGCTTCAAGGATAACCGCAGATGTAGTAATTTGCCCTCGCGATCTGAACACCAAATCTCTCTTCCGGACAAGATGATGATTCTTGACAACCTCCATATCAATCTTCATCAAATGACAACAATCAACTGTGTTGTTAGAAAGAAGATCCTTCATCTGAATAACTGCCACATCACCACCTGGTGAAACTTCAAGGCGTGATCTGAAGGAGTACCCCATTTGAATTGTCGCCAGATTCTTAAGTTTTACTTTCAATAGTTGCCACCATTTACAGAAATACTATTACTGTAATATACAGCTCTCTGTCCGGTTTGTCAAATTGATTTTGCAGAAATGCTGTTTCTGCAAAATATTCCGGAAAAGCTCTCATATGACCTATTTTTTAGGATTCTTATCTGAGTCTTTATATTGTCTGGTACTATTAATCTCTAGGTGGGCATTGAATACAATTATTTTATATCTTCTATCAGCGAATCAATTCTTCTACTTACACTTTCCCAAAGATGCTCCGGGTGATACTTGTAAGAGGGTAATACTTCCGATGTCATAGATAGATCATATCCGGTTTCAGACAAAGCCTTTGTCACTTCCGGCCAGTTTACATCACCTTCAAAGATATTTACAAAACCAGTCAGATTGCCTGATGCCAGCTTATAATCTTTCAGGTGAACAGCTTTTATATGCTTACCCAGAATTCTAATCCATTGTTCCGGAAAACCCTGGCAGTAAAGACAATTGGCCACATCAAAGTAACAGCCCACTGCAGAACTCTCTGTTTTTACAATAAACTGCTCCATTTCCAGAGGGCTGAGCAGAAATTTTCCGGGTACATTTTCTACAGCTAAAGTAATTCCTGATTTTTCTGCTTTTAGAGCAGTCCTTGATATTGTTTCCAGACTTCGTTTATAAACATCCTCATAGGGTGTAATTTCCAGATTAGTTGTGGATATACAGGAATTATCTACAGCCCCCGGAATGACAAGAATGATCCTTGCTTCAAGAATTGCAGCGATATCTACAAGTCTTGAAAGAACTGCTTCCCCTTGTTTTAGTATTTCCGGGTTGGCACTGGAAATAGGAGTTGCCCATTGTCTGCGGGAATACAGAGAATCAATTATAATATTCCTGTTTTCTGCAAATTTTCTGATTTCATTAAGGAGGATATCGGATGAATCGAGTTCCAGGCGCCCCTCAAAATTCAGCTCTACAGATTCAAACCCTGAAGAGGTGCAAGTGAAACACACTCCTTCCAATTCAATTTAGGTGGAAAGGTTCTAAGGGTAATCCCCTTAAACATCTACCTTTACCTCTTTAAGCATCTTCATGAACCTGCGGCCGTATTCCAGATAATTCTCTCTTCTGAAGGAAGCATCAGCAGCAACATTCTTATCATGAAAAACAACTGCCATATGAGGTTCCATTGAAATACCTCCGTTATAGCCACTATCAAGAAGGTCTTTTATAATTTTCTTCACATCCCCATCCCCTTCCCCGGGAAAACAATAATCAAGATCATTTTTCGAATTATTATAAACACCATCTTTAATATGAATATATTCAACGTGCCTTTTGACTTTCTGATAAAATTCCCAGGAAGACTGCATTTGATTAGACACATCTGCTGAATAATCGATATTAGCAACAGGGTTACCAGTATCAAACACCAGTTTCAATCCTGGCACATTTTTAAGCATTTTCAGAGTATAGCTCCAACCCATTCCTCCGTAATTCATACAGTTTTCATGTACGGGAGTTATTCCGGCGTCAAGAAATAAGTCTGTAATTATACGAAGCCTCCTAAAGCGCTCCTCTTCCATCTGATCAGCTTCCAATGATCCGGAAGCATCTTTCAATCTGGCATAACTCATTATGCGGATAAGTTTGGTCCCAAGTTTCTGCATTCTGGGAATTGCTCTACTGACCTTTTCAAGAGTTCCTTCAAAGGGGGCAGTAATCTGAACACCCCAGTTTGAAACAGTCGATCCAAAACAGTTAATCATTACCTCTTTCTCTTCCAGTTCCCTGCAAACCAGATCGAACTTATTTTCCGGAATGTCATGAATATTAATACCATCAATATTTCTTGATTCAATATTCTCCCAACCGAGAGTTTTTGTTATCTCAATCTGATCAGTCAGACTATCTGCCGCTTCATCTGCAAAACCTGTTAAATACATTTCTCCTCCCTGAGCTTTACAGTACTATTTGTTTTCCAGTCTGATTGGATCTGTAAATTGCATCTATAATTTTTAACACATTTAATCCATCTTCTGCATATGTCCCTCGAATCTGTTCTGTTTCTCCGGTAACACATTCTTTGAAATGGCGCAGTTCATCTTTATAACCTAGTGTCTGGTGTTCATCTACAGCAGGTTTTGTCCATCCCTGAGTAAAATCTGCTTTTTCAATAGCATAACCGTAACCCTTCATGGAGAAAACATTCAGGGGATTACCAAAAGTCATATCTACAGTAAGGCGCCCATGGGTCCCATACAATTCGACTACGTCATCCATTCCTCCCCGGGTAATGTAGTTCCCTTCTACAGTAACTTCTGTGCCGTCTGCATAGGAGAGAATACCTAAACCCCAGTCTTCTCCTTCCATCTTTTTATGAACCATATTTAATTCACCACCTCCGGAGCATTTCCCTATAACACTCACCGGCATTCCAAGAAGATGATGGAAAAAACCAATAGGGTGTACGGCCAGATGGATTAAGCTACCACCGCCGCAAAATTTTATTTTCTGTGCGAATGGAGAGTGGGAGCCGTTGTGGACTTCCTTGCCCTTAAGGTACAAAATCTTACCTATTGCTCCCTCATCCAGAAGATTTTTTGCTCTCACTAGGGCGGGGGCAAAAATCCAGTCTTCTGCATAAAAATACTTTTGTCCGGTTTCTTTCTGTACAGCAGCAACACGTTCTCCATCCTCCAGAGTTGTCGCAAAGGGTTTTTCACAGATTACATCCTTTCCCGCTTTCATTGCCGCAATAGTTACTTCTGCATGGAGGAAATTAGGCAGGCAGATGTCGACAAGATCTATTTCAGGATCTTTTAGAAGTTTTTTGTAATCATCATAGATTTTTGGCACCTTATGGACTGATGCAAAATTTTCCCGTGATTTTTTATCTATATCAGCAATTGCATCAATTTTAGCACCTGGAACCCAACTCCAGGACTGAGCATGAAAATCTCCTGCAAATTTTGCACCTATTATTCCTATTCTAACTTCCATATTTCTCCTCCTGGTTTACCTTTGCCTGGTCGGGACTACATCCCTGCTCGGCTATGCATCCTCTGTACCATTTCAATTGCTTTAGGAGCACAGACATCAACACAGGTTGAACACCCTGCACAGCTTACTTCATCTATAGTTGTAATTCCATCCGGATGAGTGATAGAGCTGCAATGCCCTATATTCCAGCATAGTCCACAGGCTGTACATTTATCCAAATCTACTTTTGCAAATCCGTCATAAACTTTCAGTCCCGAAGCATCCTTTATATTTTTATGCAGAATATCTCTAAAGTCACTAATCGAGTTATAACCCATATCTTTCATATACGATTTTAAATTATCAATGAGTTTAGGCATCCAGTCAAAACCGCGAATCATTGTTTCGGTACATATCCAAACTGCGTCTGCTCCTGTCATAATCTGCTGAACAGCGCTGGAAAGATCTGACACTCCTCCTGAACCAATAATAAATGGCTCAGATCCATTGTAGATTCTCATCTCATAGGTGTCTCTTAAGGCCAGGGGTCTGATCCATGGTCCTGAAAGGCACCCAAGGGTTATTGAATCCTGTAAACGGTAGATAGTTCCCATAGGATTTGTAATATCAATATCCGGAATACCCAGTCGGTTAGCCACACCTCCCACAGCTGCTGCTCCTGCAATAAGAGACTGCCAGGCAGCCTGGGCAATTTTCCCTCCCTCTGGAGTCAGTTTAACTATTACGGGTATATTTACCCCATTAACAATTTTTTTCACAACTTTTGGAAGTTCAACTAAATCAGATCCAAGACTGGCACCGGTTGCTTTCTCTGTTGTTTCACCTGTTGTTGTCAGGTTAAATGACATATTGGGGCAGCACATGTTCAGTTCAATCCCATGGGCTCCTGCATTTTCAAATCTTTTTGCCAGTTTTACCCAGCCCTCAGGATCATCACCATCATATGTAATATTGGGGAAAATTTTAATTTCATTTGTAACTTTCCGTGCTTCCTCAATAATATTTAATGAAACACCTGGAGTAAGCCTTTCTTCGGCTGTAAAAATATGAAGTTTTTCTTTTTTTAACCACCTGTATCTTGGCGGCAGAGAAAGATAAGGTACAGGGTCGATTGCAAGTTTTACAGATACACCTGCCCAACCTCCATCTTCGGCTTGTCTGATATGGTCAACAGACTTCACTGTTGGTCCGGATCCTACAATAAAAGGGTTTTTTAAAGTTAAATTTCCCAGTTTTACAGAAATATCAATAGATTTACTCATTTTTTCCTCCAACTTTTTTCAGAAGTTATCTGCTAATTCTCCCGGAAGAATCACCTTCCATTAGTTTTTCTACCTCAGAAACTGTTACCATGTTAAAATCACCCTTAATTGTATGTTTAAGACAGGAAGCCGCTACAGCGAAATTCAGGGCTTTCTGATCATCTTTATAGGTATCAAGACCATAGATTAATCCACCCATAAAACTATCACCCCCACCTACACGGTCAACAATATGGGTTATATTATATTCAGGAGCCTGAAATAATCTGTTCCCGTCCCAAAGCACTCCTGACCAGGTATTGTGATTTGCATTTAGAGAACCCCTAAGAGTTATAATAACTTTTTGTACTTTAGGGAATTTATCCATAAGCTGACGTCCAACAGATTCATATTCCCTGCCGCCAATTTCCCCGGAAATAATATCAATTCCTTCAGGATGTATACCGAAAATTTTCTCTGCATCCTCTTCATTCCCAAGGATAATATCGCAGCATGAAACCAGCTCCGGCATAACTTCTTCTGCAGTTCTCCCCCATTTCCACAGTTTATTTCGATAATTAAGATCAACTGAAACAGTAATCCCTTTTCTGTTTGCTGCATTTACTGCTTCAAGAGAGACTGCTGCTGCTGATTCAGATATTGCCGGGGTTATTCCGGTCCAGTGAAACCATGATGTATCAGAAAAAATTCTATCCCAATCAATAACTCCTGTCTTTATCTCAGAAATTGATGACCGTGCTCTATCGTAAATTACCTTACTTCCTCTGCTGACAGCTCCGGTCTCAAGAAAATAGATTCCCAGTCTTTCTCCTCCGAAAATGACTCCGGAAGTATCTACACCCAGTTTTCTCAGAGCCATGAGAGCAGAGTGACCCAAATCGTTATCAGGAAGTCGCGTAATATACTTTACTTCTTTGCCGAAATTTGCCAGAGATACAGCAACATTTGCTTCTCCTCCCCCATAACTCGCCTCAAACGCCGTTGCCTGACTAAATCGTTCATATCCCGGAGTAGCCAGTCTGAGCATAATTTCTCCAAACGTTACCACACTCTTTTTCATGTTAACTCTCTTTACTGTTATATGCCTTTCGAAACCAGTGTTTATTTCAGTTGACATCCTGATAATTGCATGCAACTATCAGTAATGATGGATTACAACTACCTGTTTGTCAAGATTATTTTCAAATTCTCTGATAGAATTCTGACACTATCCAATAGTATCTATCAATTTAATAATCACTGTATTCTCCCATAAGGTAGGTGAAATGGCTACAGAAAAAGTTACAATATATGATATTGCAGCCAAACTGAACATCTCAGTCAGCACAGTTTCCAGAGTCCTGAATAATTCCCAGCTGATCAGTAATGACAAAACCAGGCTTATTCAGGAAACTGCAGCTCAAATGGGCTATCAGAAAAGACAAATCAAGCGCCATCGGGGACGCACAATACTAAATATTGTTCTTATCCTGCCTTACAGAGAAGATCCCTATATGCATCTTTTCTATGATGCAGCACAGCTAATTAAGGGTATTAAAGAAGGATTCGGAGATACCAGGATAAGTATAATAACAGATCTGGATCTGGGAGAATCAAAATTTTTTTCTCATAAGAAAACAAGTAATATTGATGGTGTTATATTTGCATTTTCTGATCCACAGGATGCTCTTATGAAAAATCTGGATTCACGTAAAATACCGTATGTATTATTAAATCGTATAAAAAATACTCATAACTACATCTGCTGTGATTACAGAGCAGGTATGATGATTCTGATAAAAAATCTCTTGGAAATACGGGGGGTTAAGAAATTACTCTATATTGGTTTTACAAGTAATGTGGAAATCTCTGAGAGAAAAGAAGTTGGATTCAGGGAAGCCTGTAGGAAATATCACATTAGTGGAGATGTTCATATGATTGCTTCAATAAATGAGATTGATTCCAATTTTGTGGATCAGCTGCATATTAAAGGTAAAGATGCAGTTCTTTGCAGCAATGATATTCTGGCAGTTACCCTTTATCAGGAGTTATTGCATAAAGGCATCCATATTCCTGAAGATATTGCCCTTACAGGTTTCGACAATTCCCCAATAAGAGAACTTTTCAGAGACAAGATAACAACAATTGATCTCTCTACAGGGCGGTTGGGGCACGATGCAGCCGTATGGCTTAAAAACTGGATTGTTAACAGAGATGAATCAATGATACAGGAGCTGGTACCAGGCGGTTTTATACCTGGTTCCACAATCTAAGATCCTGAACTAAAGAGAAACTTCTCTTCCTTTGTCAGCGCTCTCATAAACAGCAAGTATGATCTCAACAGCCTTCCGCCCCTCGTCTCCTTCTACTGCACTTTTTTTACCTGAATCGAGGGATTTGATAAAATCTTCAAATTGCCATTGGTGAGGCCTGAAGCTTATTGCTCCCGGATCTGAGGCTCCGCCTCCGGAATCTGTTTTGGAAGCAAACTTTTCCCTTATCTCATTATCTTCCGGAAGTTCATCTTTGAAATTCCATTCTTTCAAATTAGATTCCTCCAAAACTATACTTCCTTCAGTACCGGCTAATTCTATCTTTTTCAGATACCCTGGATAAACTGCAGTTGAACCTTCTATTACTCCCAGAGCACCATTTTTGAATTTTATAATTGCTGCTGCAACATCTTCTACCTCAATTCTTTCATGGCCCATTGTACCGGTATATGCCTGTACTGACACAACTGGTCCCATAAACCACTGAAGCAGATCAATTGCATGAATGGACTGATTCATTAAAGCTCCGCCCCCATCAAGAGCCTTTGTTCCATGCCAGCCGCCTTTATCGTAGTATTCCTGTGTTCTATGCCACTTAATATATGCATCCCCTAAAACAAATCTTCCAAATCTTTGTTTATCAATTGCATCCTTTACTGTCAAAGAAGCTTCGTGGAACCTGGAAGGGAAAATAGTTGAGACCCGAACTCCCTTTATTTTGGCAGCACTTAATATTTTGTCACAACGGTTCAGAGTTATTTCCAGAGGTTTCTCCACAATAAGATGTTTGCCTGCTTCAATAATTTCGAGGGAAGGTTCCATATGAGCACCAGAGGGGGTACAAACTGTTACTATATTCAGGTCGGGATCTTTCAGCATTTCTGTTAAGCTCGTATATCCCTGACAGTTAAATTTCCTGCTGAAGGCTTTAACCCTTTCTTCTGAGAAATCCATACATGCATAAACATCAGCTTCTGGTATAGCTTTTAAAGCTTTACCATGAAAATCTGCAATTAATCCAAGACCAACTATACCGAATTTATAACTCATATATTCCTCCGTTTAATATATTATATCGGAATTTACTGCTGATAGATAGATTTTTTAAATGAGTACAGAAATTCTGTATTTGGGAGGGGAAAGCCTTCCCCTCACTACAGCCCTGCTAAATCCACCCCTTTTTTCCGGCTCCGTCCCTCCGCCGGCGGTGCGGGCAGGTCTTCCGCTACCCCTTCTTTTTTCATTCAGGATTACCGGGTTGTAAATTCATTCAAAAATGTTAAAATACAACACCAACTTAATCAGGAAGTACATAAACTGTGACTGTCGAACAATTATTCTTAAAAAATCGACCTGAGGGCTTAAAAGGCCAAATTTAAATAGCTTTACCTTCAAGAATTAAAAAATTATATAAGTTACTCCAAAAAACCATATCTTCATTTCGTTATGAAGCTATGGCTCTGCCACCTGAAGAATTAAAAAAATTATCTATAATTTTGATAGAATTTGCAGAGGACTTATACTGCAATTTAGGATTCTGGAAGGCGTACGAAGATTATAATATCAAATTTTTTAATACTCCGTTACCCATAGTTCTGGCTCCAGAGGAAAAGATAGATAATCTATTCAGCAGTAAGAGAATCCAATTTCTTCTTCATCATGTTTATGAAAAAATGAAACCGGAACTTCTTATAAAATATTCCCATAGTGAACTTATACAGTTATCAGAAAAAGTGTCAGCGTTCCTTACTGGTTCATTTATCAACATATCCAAAATTTCCGGTATAAGTAAATTACTCTCCGGTACAAATGCAGAAGCCGGTGATGTGAAAAGAAAACTTCTATGGCTGGGAAGACATTCCTATTTATTCCGTTTAAGTTTTGATGAATATATTGAAGAAAATTCCAGTGGTGAAGTTGAGATAAATACAATAGACGACTTTATTTGTGCACAGAATACAACCCTGTCAGGTCTCGGGGTTATAGATATCCTTGCAAATTGTCTAAAAATTACAGCAGAAGAGAGAAAAGATCTGCGAAGCTGGTATGAAAGACACCAATCCATATACAAAGTAATAAAAATTGAAGAAACTGAGATTATAACTGTAAATATTGTTAACAATCAGGAATATATTATAAATACCGGAGAGTTTACAAGCCAGTTTGAAGAATCCAGTGTGGTTTTAGGCAGCTTAATTCCCTGGAATGGTGAATGGTATTGGTCCGGTTCTCAAAGTAAGTATAAAACTCTCCCTGATGAAGCAATTGAAGATATAAAAAGTGACTATCTTAATAAACCAGCAATAATATATCGTTATTGCAAGGATCGTCTCCAGAAAGCTGTAGAGATGAACAAGGTGCAGTTTGAAAGGTTTACAGATTATTATAACGATGACATTGCAATATTCTCTGATGGTTTATCAATGGCTGCCTCAGAGCAGAAAAGGAGTAAATTGATTTTTAAAAAGTACTTATCAAAGAAAAAGCAGAAGGAATTTCTTAAAAAGCATAATCTAAAAAATGGAGCTCCT
>JAJRQE010000070.1 GCA_024280415.1 Spirochaetota bacterium
CCGAATAGAATAATATTATTATCAATAACATCATTTATATTGCATAATGTTTCACTTTATAATTTTTTTTATATTTTTATTGCTATTTTACTTGATTTAATCCTGTTGACAGTTTAGTATTTATTAAAGTGTTAACTAAAGAGTGCTTAAAAGAGAAATTTGCCGCCAATGACAAGGCGTGTACCGAATTAATGAAGGTTCTGGATATCTTTTCCAGTAAAACCAGATTTAGAATACTTTGTGTTCTAAGGGAGAAGGATTTCTGTGTCAGTGACATAGCAGAGATAGTTGAAGAGGGTAAAATTTCAAACATTTCCCAACAGCTCAAAATTTTGTCTATGTCCAATATTATTTCCAGGTACAGGGTAGAAAAAAGAGTTTTTTATAAACTTGAAGATAAACGAATTATGGACATTGTCGACTATCTGCATGAACAGTTTATGTAGTCATATTTAATCAAGGAAGGGACGAATGAAGAAACTAGTTATTCTGGGCGCCGGAGCAGGCGGTACAATGATGGCAAACCATCTTGTAAAAAAATTAAACAAAAAAGAATGGTCAATAACTGTAATAGATCAGGAAAGAAAACATTACTATCAGGCAGGTTTTCTTTTTATCCCCTTTGGGAGCTATACAGCAAAGAATGTAACAAAGCAAATTGCTCAATATCTTCCAAAGGGTATAGAACATTTAAATATCCGTGTTGATCTTATTAAACCGGAAGAGAATAAACTGATTTTCTCTGACGGGAAAGAATTTGAGTATGATATTCTTATTGCAGCAACAGGATGCAGAATAATTCCATCAGAGGTTGAAGGACTAGACGGTATAGGATGGAGAAAAGATATTTTTGACTTCTATACAGTTGAAGGTGCAACTGCTCTTGCAGAAAAACTTAATGGATGGGAAGGTGGAAATCTTGTTGTGCATCTTGCAGAGATGCCGATAAAATGCCCTGTGGCTCCTCTTGAATTTGTTTTCCTCGTTGACTGGTTTCTTACCAAAAGAGGAAAAAGGGAAAATACAAAACTTACCTATGTAACACCTCTGTCAGGTGCTTTTACCAAAGAAAAAACTTCAGAAATTCTGGGACATATGCTGACTGATAAAAATATTGAAATTGTAGCTGATTTTGCAGTAGAAAAGGTTGATCCCGAAGCGAAAGTACTTCATTCATATGACGAGAAAACAGTTCCCTACGATCTGCTTGTATCAATACCAACCAATATGGGTGATGAACTCTACGAAAAATCGGGAATGGGAGACGATCTAAATTTCATTCCAACGGAAAAACATACCCTAAAAGCTAAAAACTATGAAAATATATTTGTAATCGGAGATGCATCTGATCTTCCTGCTTCCAAGGCCGGTTCCGTTGCACATGCACAGTCAGAAGTACTCACAGAAAATATTCTCCGCCATATAAAAGGGGAAGAACTTCTCCAGGATTTTGACGGACATGCAAATTGTTTCATCGAATCCGGATTTGGACAAGGATTCCTTATTGATTTTAACTATGATGTTCCACCAGTGCAGGGAACCTTTCCTGTTCCGGGAATTGGTCCGTTTTCACTGCTAAAGGAAACCAGAATGAACCATATGGGAAAACTTATAATGAAATGGATGTACTGGAACATTATTCTTAAGGGAGTTAAAATTCCATTTATGACTTCCAAAATGTCTTTAAAAGGGAAAAAACTTTAACTACGGGAGTTTCTTGTAAAACTGTAATTTTACAAGATTCTTTATATATGGTCAGAAATATAATTATTTATATTTCTTAAATAGTCTGCCAATTTTTAAATTGGCTCATAGGAGATATGTTTATGGCAGAGAAAGAAATTGCCGGCAAAACGGTACAGGTAAATGAAGAGGGTTACCTGACAAATCCTTCCGAATGGAACAGGGAAATTGCTAAGGAAATTGCAAAGGAAGAAGGAATTGGTGAACTTACTGACGGTCACTGGAAAGTGATTGAGTTTTTACAGAAAGATTATGAAGAAAAAGGTACAATGCCATCATTAAGAAGGGTGACAAAGGCTGGAGGAGTTCCCACAAAGGAATTATACGCCCTTTATCCTGGAGGACCACTTAAAAAATCTTCAAAAATTGCAGGACTTCCAAAACCTGCAAGCTGTGTATAGAGCTAATTTCAAAACTCTCGGGTTTTGAAATTGGCAAGTATCTTTAGAGTATTTCCGAATAGGAAAAGGAGAATATTATGGCTGAAAAAGCTGGAGCTATTAAGAAAATATCTTTAGTCTGCTCCAAAGGGTCACTGGACGGAATCTATCCCTCCCTTATTATGGCAAATGGTGCAAGAATGGAAGGTATTGAAGTATCAATATTTTTTACATTCTTTGGAATGGATGCAGTTACAAAGAAAAAAATGAACAAAATAAAAATTGCAACAGTAGGAAACCCCGGAATGGGTATGCCAACCTGGCTGGGTGCAATTCCAGGGATGTCCGCTATGGCTACATCCATGATGATGAAAACAATGGATAAACTTGATATCCCGCCAATTCCCGAGTTTATAGAGATGATTCATGATTCCGGAGGCAAACTCTATGCCTGTAAAGCCACTGTGGATATGTTTGGATTAACAGAGGACGATTTCTGTCCACAGGTGGAAAAGATTCTTACTGTAGGTGAGTTTTACGATCTATCTGCCGGTGCAGAGATTATTTTCACATAATCTCAGAAGGCAGACACACTCAAAAAAAGGCACGTTTTAACGTGCCTTTTTTTATCTTAAAAACAAATTTAAAATAAGGTCAACTACTAAAATCCAAAAAACTGCAGAGTTCAATCAGGCTGTTCAAAGGCTTACTTCCCGGATAATCTAAAATGGCTTTCCTTGCAGATTCCGTTCTTTTTATCCCCTCTTCTGAAATCTTTGCCAACCCGTGGAATACCCCATCTTCATCAGCTATATCATCGGCCAGCTGAAAGGCATATCCAAAATCAAGTCCAAAACGGGAAAAAGTATCAATTTCCGACTCGGTTCCTCCGCACAGCATAGCTCCGCTTCTGCAGCTGGCTTCCATTAGCAACGCAGTTTTCTTTTCCAGTATTGTAAGATATTCACTAAAATCAGCATCCCTTTTTAACGAAAATATTTTCTGCTGAAATACCTCCCCAAAACACATAGCCTGAGTAAGGTTACTAAACAAAGAGAGCAATCTGGTTTTCATTGCCCAGTCATCTACAGATAAATTAAGTACAATGGAAAAAAACTGAGCAAAAAGAATATCACCTACAAGAACTGCGATTTTAACTCCATATTCTGCATTAAGGGAATGCTGGGATCTTCTTATATCCGCTTCATCTATAATATCATCATGGATCAGAGAAGCTGTATGGAGGAGTTCAATTCCCGCTGCCAACTGGACAAGAGCATCTTTCCTCTTCTCATACAAATTATCCAAAGAAACAGATTTAGCCGACAATAAAAAAAGTGCAGGTCTGAGCATTTTGCCTGGTATATTAAATATATGCTGAAGTACTCTTGTCACATAACCTTCGCTCCAGGACTCTCCGGTGTGCCGGGAAAGAATCCCTGCTATCTGACCGCTGAGTTCCTGTTCAACAAGCTTATGCTCTGCAGAAACAGGAGCAATAATTTTCTTTAGCTTCACTCTCTCTATACCACTTCTTCTATAGTGATAGTGTCGGTGGGACATACATATGCACAGGAACCGCATCCTATACAGGTCTCGGCATATTTTTCAAAAGGTGTCTTTACCATTCTCTCCATGCCCCGGGCGGAAAAACTTATTGCATCACGCATTGGAATCTCTGCACAGGCTCTTACACACAAACCACATAGAATACAGTTGGTTGTTACAATTGAAGGAGCATCATCCAACAGGTATTTTTCTGATGGAGATAATTCAGAACGCTCTTCAGGCAGACCAATTTCCTTTGCAATTTCCCGTAATTTCTCCGCTTTCGGACTCCTCGAGATCAGCATTGAAATGATAAACCTTCTAGACTGCTGAACCCTGTGACTATTGGTATCAATAATAAGTCCGGAACTTATCCTGGCTGTACAAGAGGGCATCAGCTTTTTCATATCAGGATTTCTCTCGGTGGCAACCTCAACGAGACAGAGTCTGCACCCTCCAAAGGGGGTCAGATGCTCATTATTACACAGAGTTGGTATTTTAAACCCATTTCTTCCAGCAGATTCCAGAATGGTAGTCTCATCCTTCTGCTCAACCAAATCGCCATTTAGTGTATATTTAATCATGATTCAATCCTTACAGCACCAAAATTACAAACGGCCTTACAAATACCGCATTTCACACAAATATCAGGGTCAATAACATGAATACCTTTTCTTTCTCCGGTAATAGCAGTTACAGGACAATCTCTGGCACAAAGGGTACATCCGGTACATTTATCTTCCAGAATAGTATACGTAATCAGAGATTTACATTCCTTGGCAGGGCATCTTCCCTCTTTTATATGTGCCTCATATTCATCACGGAAATACTTCATAGTTGTCAAAACAGGATTTGGTGCAGTAGCACCCAGTGCACAAAGGGAGGTTGAACCTATTAGCCCGCACATATCTTCCAGGACATCCAGATCCTCTTCCTTTCCCTTACCCTCTGTTATCCGGGTAAGGATATCAAGCATATGCCTGGTTCCCTCTCTGCAGGGAGTACATTTACCGCAGGACTCCTGTTGTGTAAAGGCCAGAAAATATCTGGCAACTTCCACCATACAGTTATCTTCGTCCATTACAATCATTCCGCCGGATCCGACAATGGAGCCTATTTTGGCAAAGGTATCATATCCAACCGGAGTGTCCATAAGTGATTCGGGGATACAACCCCCGGAAGGACCGCCAGTCTGAACAGCTTTAAATTTCTTGCCGTTCATTACCCCGCCACCGATATCAAAAATAATATCTCTGACAGAAATACCCATGGGCACTTCAACAAGACCTGTATTATTTACCTTCCCTACAAGGGAAAAAACCTTTGTTCCCTTACTTGTTTCGGTACCAATAGAGGAGTACCATTCCGCACCTCGATTTATTATGTGCCGGATGTTTGCCCATGTTTCAACATTATTTATATTTGTAGGTTTCCCTTTATACCCTGCAACTGCAGGATATGGCGGTCGTACCCTTGGTTCCGGCATATTACCCTCTAAAGAGGCAATAAGTGAAGTCTCTTCACCACAGACAAATGCGCCTGCACCCCTGCTGACTGAAACATCAAAATCAAATCCTGCTTCAAAAATATCTTCTCCGAGAAGACCATACTCTCGGGCATCTTTAATAGCCTTATTGATCCGCTCAACAGCCAGGGGATACTCGTCCCTGACATAGATAAATCCATGAGTGGCTCCAATTGCATAGGCGCCAATTGCCATCCCTTCAAGAATAACATGGGGATCTGATTCAACAATTGATCGATCCATAAATGCACCGGGATCACCCTCATCTGCATTACAAATAATATATTTTTCATCTCCAGGTGAATTTTTTGCGAATTCCCACTTCGTACCAGTAGAGAAACCACCCCCTCCACGACCTCGCAAACCGGAATCTTTAACCTCTTTTACAACCTCTTCCGGAGTCATTTCCGAAAGAACTTTAGCCAGAGCAGAGTACCCCTCTCTCCCAATATATTCATCAATATTTTCAGGATCGATAAGCCCCCTGTTGGCAAGGGCGATCAGTTTCTGCTTTTTAAAAAACCCGATATCTGAAAGTTTAGGAATAGGATTCTCCCCTCCCTTTGGAACATACATATGCTTCTCGACAGGCCTTCCCTTAAGAAAATGCTCTTCTACAAGATAAGGAATATCCTTCTCCTCCAGCATCTCATAGAAAATATCTCCAGGCTGAACGATCATAATGGGACCTCGTTCACAAAACCCCTGACAACCTGTATCCACTACCTGAACTTCATCCTGAAGATTATGCTTCTCCAGTTCTCTTTTAAATGCTTTTTCAATATCGAAAGCATGGTTTGAAACACACCCTGTCCCGGCACAAAGCATCAAGTGCATTCTGTATTCCTGCATCAACCTACCCTCTCACTTCCTCTGCCAAGGGCAGATTCTTCTACAATATTTCCTTTCATTACATGTTCATCAAAAATCTTTTTTACTTTCTCTTTGGTAAGATGTACATATTTTACCGGAGATTCTCCCTTTATCTCAATTGTGGCCATAGGTTCATGACTACACAAACCTGCACAACCGGAAGTTGTAAATAAAATATCTTTCTGACCGGAAGTTTCGAGTTCCTCCAGAAAGGCCTTCATAATGTCCCTGGAACCAGTAGCTATACCACAGGTTCCCATATGAACCGTTATCTTTGCCCTCCCGGCTCCACTTCGCAGATTTGTAGATGCCTCCATTTTATCGCTGATTTTTTTCAAATCTTCAGGCTTCAATTTCATAAATACCTCCAACAAAACCGCTATGCGGAATTACCCGTAAATTCATATATAAATTCAATCCCGGGATGGGATAATCTTAACATCTTCATTGTTAAAGAAATATCTCCCAGGGGCTTCATATCCGGATGATTCCTGATAAATGAAGCTCTTATTCTCGTCCCTTTTCCAACAGAAGAATTAATCTCAAAACTACCCTTTGTTTCAAGTACTGCATGCTTAAGAAGAGAAAGCCCTAATCCAAACTTCTTCCCCTCTTTTGACGAATAAAAAGGACTGGTAACCCTCTGCAGAATCCTTTTATCCATCCCTTTTCCATCGTCTTCGATGGAAAGGAAAAGAACGCCATCCTTCTCATTCAGCTTCACAGATACATGCTCTGCACCAGCCCGAATTGAATTTTCCACAATATCGAGAATATGCAGAGAAAGATCTTCCATTAATCCACTATACTCCTTCCACTTTCCCCTTTCATTGCCTGCAGAAGCTCAGCAACACCGGATTCACCCAGCCTAAACATGGTTACCCTTTTCCCAATATCAGCAGCATAATGTGCATCGGAAGAAAAGATATAAGGATATCCATACAAACTTCTAATCCCATTCGCTCCGGATATTTCCGCCGGAACAGTGATCAACTCAATTCCATCAAGCTCCAGACCCTGTGGGATATATCCAAGCTGACTGATAATACTGAAAGCCTCTCTGTCCGCATGAGCCGCAAAGACCATCCCGTTATTCCTATGTACCAGATCAACAACGGCCTCCACTCCCAATGCCGTGGCTCCGAATAACAGCTTTTCACTGATTCCTAAAATCTTATCAGTAGAATCAATAAAAACCTGTTCTCCAAAAGCCTCAGGGTCATTTGTACCGGACAGATTATCCTGTACAACCCGTTCTACAGAAAAAAGATCTTCATTCCGGTCAAAATATGCCAGAAGATGAACCTCCTCTTCTGTAGTAATCTCCATTCCTCCAATTACAGAAATGCCTGCCTGCCTCCCTGCAATTTGTACAGCTTCCACATTTCCTGCACTGTTATGATCCGTAACAGCGATTATATCCAACCCCATACCAAGAGCCCTGGACACAATCTCTGTAGGTATCATCCCATAATCTCCACAGGGAGATAAAATGGTATGAATATGCAGATCAGCCTTAAATACTCTCACCGGATCTATCTATCATCCCGGTATTCCAAGCTGATACAGCTTACCCGCCACCTCAAATGCACTTTCCTTACTACAGAGAACCGGAAGGGATACATCCGCTGCTTTTTCTGCAGCTTCGGGAATCAGCTCTCTGTCCTGAATCAAAATAATACCTGCAATATTCTTCATCATAGCTATGGCTACAACATTTACATGAGTCTGATAGGTAATCCAGATATCTCCTTCTTTAGCATGAGCAATAACATCGCTCATCAAATCACTTACATAACCTCTTGTAACCTCACCACCCATGGAATTCCTTCCTGAAATAATTCGAAGATCGAGTTTTTCTTTTATTTCACTCAGGCGCATTGCTCCTCCAAATTAATATCTACAATAAGCTTTGTTCCCACACCTACTCTGGAACTGATACTGAAATTGTCAGAACAGCTTTTAATATTCTGAAGACCCATACCAGCACCAAATCCGAGTTCACGAACCCAGTCTGGTGCAGTAGAATACCCAGGTTCCATAGCCTTTTCAACATCCGGTATACCCGGACCACTATCCTCAATCTCAAGATTCAGTAGTCCCCTATTTAATTTAAGTGTAAAAATACCTCCGGAAGCATAGGACAAGAGATTCATCTCTGCTTCATAGGCAGCAATCGCCGCTCTTCGGACAGTACTCCCCGAAAGTCCCAGTCGGTAAAGATCTGATCTGATAGAACTTGATACTTCGCCACCATACTCCAGAGGCTTAGCCTCAACATTATAATTTAATGTCATGATGGACGATTCTGATTCAATAGAATTTAAAATAAAATCTTCAGATTTCCGATCTTTAACTTTATCGTCATCTACATCCAGTTCCGCAAGAACCCCCTCCATCATGGTACACCGACACACAACCCCTAAGAAATCACCAGTCAATCTATCTATGACCGGAAGTCCCCGTAAACCGACAAGTTCCAGCTCTCTTACAACAGTAACAACAGGTTCTTCCGGATAGAGTGTTCTATAATCAACTTCCATAAGTTGCCCTACGGGAACATCCCCTATATCTGAAGAAAGCCAGTCAATATAACCCTCGATTGAAATCTGTCCAACCAGTTTGCTTCCATTAAGAACAGGAATACAGGCATAGTTATTCTCCTTCACTATTGCCTTAAGAGTACTCATCATTGTCTCCTGCCCCACTCTCGCAACATCTGTCCTCATAATTCTCTCGACACGTATTTCATAGATTCGTGCAATAACACTCTGGGAAATCCGTATCTGATCCACAAGCTAACCCTTTAATCCTGAATCTGCCAGTCTTTTGCAAACCTGAAAAGCAGACAGGCTGGTGACAAGTATCGTTATATTTTTCCTTGCAGCGAGATCTATTGTTTCTGCCCCCGGCATTTTCCCGTTCACGTAACAGATTATCGGAATTTCAACCATTTCAACAGTCCTTATAGTCTGCTGATTTATTAAGCTTGTTACCAATAGATGAGCCTCACGTCCATAAGTCAGCACATCACTCATAAGATCAGAGACATATGCAAGTTCCGGTTCAACCCCGGGTTCTCCCTGAACAATAATCTCTGCATCTATTATCCTGCCAAGTTCATCAATTTTCATCTTTATTCTTTCTTCATCAGTTTTTTTACAGACTTTTGGGTCATTTTACCATGGAACTCCCCATCTACAGTCACAAGAGGACCAAGAGCACATGCACCTACACAGTTAACAACATCCAGGGTATATTCCCCGTCCTCACTTGTCTCTCCGGCCTTAATATTCAACTCTCTCTCGATGGTATCAACAATCAGTGGAGCACCCCGGACATGACAGGCAGTCCCGACACATGCACATATATGATGTTTGCCGATAGGCTCAAGTCTAAAGGTTGAATAAAAGGTTACCAGAGAGTAAAACCTGCTCAAAGGAATATCCAGGCGTCTGGAAGCCTCTCTTAAATACTCTTCAGGGAGATACCCAAATTCTTCATGAATATCCTGAAGAAGCCCAATAAGGGAGCCTCTCTCCTGTTCATATTTTTCCAGTAATTCATTAAGTTTTTCCATTCTACTTCCCGGCTTTCGGCTCTAGTTAATCTTAACGAGCCATTTTTTATTTGCATCAAAATTCTTATTAATGACCATCTGGTGAACAACAGTCAGAAAATCAGGTATCTCAATTGTAATATCATTCTTAACCTTTACCTGACAGGCAAGTCGCATATTGTTCAGCTTCTCCTGGCGATTCATCCATATCTCTTCAGTAGGAAGAATAAGTCCTCCACCCTCGGGAACCTGAACCTTACAATAACCGCAGCTCCCTTTACCTCCACAGGAGTTGGAAACATTAAAACCGTTATCATTAAGAGCTGTAAGAAGGTTAATTCCTCCATCAACAGTTATCTCTTTTACTTCATCACCTTCCAGAACACTAATCTTGCATTCGCCATAGCTTACCAAAAGCTTATCTGCTATTAACAGAACAATTGTTATTATTAAAAGCAGTCCATTCATTACTATTACAGGTATAAAATTCATCAGACGTTCACCATCCCGGCAAATCCAAGAAATGCAAGGGATAGTATCCCTGCAATTGTCATGACTATTCCCGGTCCTCTCATACCCTTTGGTATGTCCCCTACAAGGGCAAGTTTTTCATTTATTGCTGCAACAATTACTATTGCTAAAATCCAGCCGACCGAAGCCCCGAAGGCAAAAACAACAGACTGAAGGTAAGTATAATCTCGTATTACCATAAACAGCGAAACAGCCAGCACTGTACAGTTTACTGTTATAAGAGGAAGAAATATTCCAAAGGCTGCCTGGAGGACTGGAAAGAATTTCTCCATAATCATCTCAACCAGCTGAACGGTACCTGCAATGACAATAATAAAAACTATATAATAGATAAGTTCACTATGCAGCGGCACAAGAATATAGTTATAAATTGGCCAGTTTATAAGAGCTGTCAGGGTAATTACAAATATTACAGCAAAACCCATCCCGCTCGCAGTACGCAGGCTTTTTGAAAGTGAAATAAAAGGGCACATCCCCAGAAGGTATGTTAAAGCAATATTCTGAGTCAAAACTGCCGCTATAAAAATCATCAATAAGTTAATTGTCATACTAATCCCCCTTAATCCGATTCAACTTTTGCAAGAGTTCTTGTTAACCATATAAACAGGCTTAGTACAAAAAAAGCTCCTGGTGCCATAGAAATAACAACCCATTTAGGAAAAGCTTCGGGCATTACCTGAAATCCAAGGAGGGTTCCAAAACCAAGAAGCTCCCTTACAATGGCAATAGCCACAAGTGTATATGTATATGAAAAACCATTGGATAGAGAGTCGAGAACAGAATGAAACATATTATTCTGACTGTAAAAAGCTTCGGCTCTTCCCATTATAATACAGTTTGTAATTATCAGACCAACATAAGGTCCTATTGATTCACTTATATCAGGGAAATATGCCTTCAGGAATCTGTCAACGATAATTACAAAGGAAGCAATAACAATCATATAGGTTATCATTCTGACTCTTCTGGGAATAATATTCCTAAGACCGGAAATAAGTATTGCAGTTGCCACAAGCACAAATGCAACACCTGCTCCCATGGCTATGGCATTTGCCACAGTATTGGATACAGCAAGGGCGGAACAGATACCCAGAACCATAGACGAAACAGGATGATCTCTCCAGATACCATCCAATACAATCTGCAAGCTCTTGCTTTGTTTTATTTCAGCCAATGCCATTATTGGTCTCCTTTGAAGGCAGCTTTAATTTTATGATGCTGTTCATTCAGTATTTTGATAAACGCCTTTGAAGATAAAGTTGCCCCGGTAATACCGTCAATCTCAACATTACTGTCGGCTTTACCTGCAGCTACAAGGAGTAACTCAGGATCGAACTGTTTATTTATAATAGAATCAAGAAAACTTCTTTCGGTAATACGACTTCCGAGTCCGGGAGTTTCTTCCTGAAACTTTATGGCAACATTACTGATTGTCAAATTATCCGGTTCCATGGCCATAACACCAATAATTGATCCCCAGAGTCCGGGGCCATCAAAGGGATATGCAATTTTTCCGGAAGGCCCCTTGTAGTATGTCAGACCGGATTTCTCCAGAACTTCAATATTGCTGTCAAAAATTTCGGTAATTTTTTCGTCGGTAAACTCAATCTCAAAGGCATTCAAAATTGTACTCAGCTCCTTGATCTTCTCATTCTGTAAAACCATAGGCTCTGTAAAAGTATTTACAGCTACAAGAATTACAGAAAGG